>JAJRTE010000098.1 GCA_024278455.1 Myxococcota bacterium | reverse complement strand
CTGTCCCCACGTCTCGATGATGCCACGCCGGTAGAAGACGCTGGCGATGAGGGGGTTCCAGGGCCGGGACTCGTGGGGCTCGAAGAGCGCCTGCGGCGTGAGGCCGAAGTGCAATGTCCCTGAGGAGGTGATCTCAAGCCGGTCGTCATACATGGCCACGCCGATGGAACTTCCACCGCTTTCGTAGTCGCGGTGACAGATCGCGTTGGCGATCGCCTCCCGGAGCGCCAGCGGCGGATAGAGCGGCTCGTCGACGCGCTCCATGCGGCCCGCCTCGAAGCGCCCCGCGATCGGCATGTGGTCGAGGATGAAACGCTGTGCCTGCTGGAAGAGTTCGAAGGCGTGACCGCGGAACTGGCGGTTGTCGAGGAACTCTCCCTTCTCCGTCCCCTTGAAGCGCGCTACGCGCAGGAGGCACTGCGTGAAGTTGGGCAGGAGCCGGTCCCCTTGGCCGAAGAGCACGACCGCGGCGCGCAGCAACGCCCCGTCCTTGAGGAGCCCGAGGCCGCGCAGGATGGTCTCCGGCTCTCGGGTACCGGGGTCTTCGACGCGCCCCACCCGAATCCCCTCCTCGAGGGTGCGCAGGACCTCCTCCTGGTCCAGGTCCGCCACGGACCATCCCGCCGCCGGCTCGTTCTCCCACCGCATCTCCGCGTGGACCCGCTCCAGCAGCATGCGGTTGTACTCCTCGCGCGAGAGCGGCTGGTTGGTGCTGCCGACCCGCCGAAAGGCCTGTCCGCGGACGCTGTACGGCCGGTTCCTTCCGGTCGGAACCGTGATCACCAGCACTTCACGCCCGCCGCCCAACGCCACCCGATCGATGTCCGGAAAGGCCGGCGGATCGATCTCGCGCAGCTCCTGCGCCACCTCCTCGATCGTGCGGTCGCCGACCTCCTGGCCCACGACGCGACCATCGGACTCCACGCCGAAGAGCACCCGGCCGCCCCGATGGTTCAGCATCGCGCAGACCGCCCGCACGGCTTCGCGTCGCTGGCCGGTGCTGCGCTTGAGCTCGAGCGTCTCGGACTCGCCGGCAGCGGCCCAGGCGGTGATCTGGTCGGGGGTCATGATCTCGCCGCTCTGTCCGTGGACTTGCGCCTTGCCCAAATCTCCTCCGCAATCTCCTTCTTCAGCGCCATCCTGATCTCATCGACAGCCTTCTTGGAATACCGTTTGAAGAGCGACTTGCCGATTCTGATCTCCTTGTAGAACTCTGGCTTGTCGCGAAGGCCGAGGTAGTCCACTACCGCGATCGTCTTGGGCGTGGTCAGACCTACCTTCTTCGCAAGCTGGTTGGCGCCGAGACTGTAAAACCCAAGCTCATCGACGCGCTTCACGGCGACCACCGACGCGCCCGCCGTCCCCTCGGCGACGAGATGGATCGGGATGCCCTCCTTCTTCGACAGCCGAAGAGACAGACCCGGCCCCGTGCCGTCCGCCGTGATCTCGACCGCTGAAGCTCCCTTGAATATGTCGCCCCAAGCCTTTCCGCCCAGGACCTCCTTGCCGATCCGCTTCAGCTTCGCGTCGCTGGGCTGCCCCTTCTCGCCCTGGATCGTGGCGTCCAGAATCGCGAGAGGACGGAGCCGCGCCATCGCCTCGATGTGGCGCCGTCGACCGGGGCGCAGGAGCTTCTTGATCTCCGCAATCTCGGAATCGAACAACGTCGTCAGGCTCGTTGGCGGCGAGGTCGACACCGGGAGCACCCTGGCCGGCAGGTGGGACGACAGCTCCTGGTCGAAGACGCTACGCAGAAGGTCGCGGAAGAGCGTGACGCCCGACTGCACGTGCACGTAGAGCTGGCCCTCGGAGATGTCCAGCAGGTGATGCTGGGCCGCATCCCGCAGTCCGTTGATCGTCTGCAGGACCAGTGCCTGTTCTTCCACCAGGTACTTGATGCTGCCGTCGCTCAGAGATCGCCGGACGCAGGCATCGAAGCCGATCGTTTCCTTGGCGCGCCTCTCGCGGATGCGTCCTCCCCGATGAAGGATGGCGGCCTTCATCAGCATCTCAAAGCCGTGATCGAGCTGGATCAGCGTCGCGGCGATGCGCCCCCTGTCATGGGGCCGATTGAACAGCTCGATGCTCAGGATCAGGGAGTCACATGCTTTTCCGAGAAGGAGCTTGGCTTCGCGCTTCATCTCGGGGCCTCCGCCAGGAAGTGCTTGGTGTCAGTGACCCGCAGCTCGCCGGAGATCAGTTTTGGGAGCAGGGTGTCGCGGAGGGCGGCAAGCATGCGAGGTTCGCGCTCTCCCTCAGCCATGTCCGAAATCAGCCGGGTCATGCTCGTGGCGACGATCGTCATGGGCTTGTCACCAACTGTTGGAGACCTTTCGACAAGCGCAAAGCCAACGTGCTGACAATACTCGCAAGTTGCCTCACCTCGTCAGCTCCGATACCAATCTTCCGCCCGACCACTGCACGTGTGTCGCCGGTCTTCGTGATGTAGTCCTGATCTACGACTCCCGCTTTGTGTGCGACAAGGTGACGCTTCTGAAAGCCCGCGCATGCCGCGCGCCATTCGTCCGGCTCTATACCGGCCGACAGGTCAATTCCGAATGAGTCCCGAACGTTCGACTTCGCGCGTTCGAGATTCTGAAAGCTCATCTTCTCCACCCTCGCAGGGTTCCGAGCCCTGTTCGCGTGGACCCGGAATAGTTCACGCCCGAACCCGTCGAAGGCCGAAACGCAATCCTCAAGTGCGTTCTCGACGAGCTTCTCAGCAAGCTCCTTCTCCGCCTCCGTTGCCAGATCAAGCATCTTTCCGACCACTTCCAGGTTCTTGTCAAGAATCTGGAGTTAATTGTGCTGGCCGCAATCGGGGCAAAAGGCGAAGACACCGTAGACCGAGTATCGGAGCGTGCAGTTGACGCAGACGACCTCGGTTTCGAGCTGCTTCTCCCTGTAGTAGTGGATGGGCGTCGGCCTACCTGGCTTGACCTTCATCGATATGCCTATGCCGAACGCACCTTTCGGCTTGTGGTCAAACTCCAGCTTCTTGAGATCCTTGTGGAACGCGTCGGTGATTCTGCGCATGGCGACCGACTTGGCGTATTCGATCTGCTCTTTCGTCCAGAATTGGTCTTGGCCTGCAGTGTGACCACAATACGGGCAGTGACACGGGAGCCCTTCACCTTTGAGGCCCGTACCAAGCTCGATCTTGAAATACCCCTCGCACTCCGGCTGCGGGCACTCGCGTCCCGTGAAGCCGTTATCGTCCGCAGGGATCGGGATTGAAATGCTGTTGCCCAGTCGCCGAAGGTGATCCATCAGACGATCTCCACTATTCGTTCCGCGTCCTTAACTCGCAACTCGCCGGAAATGAGCTTCGGGAGCAGGGTGTCGCGCAGGGCGGCGAGGGTGCGGGATTCGAGAATGTCGGCGAGGATCCGTTCGATCGATGGGCGGATCAGTTGGCAAAATGCCGCTGCTACCGGCTCCGGTGGAAGCACGAGTTCGTAGCGTGCCATATCCTTCCAGCTCGTTCGCGGCATCTTGGTGCCCGTCGAACCAGCATTCGTATAGTCTACGAACTCGACGCTCGACACGTGCCAGAGCACAAACCCAAACCACGTCGAAGCGTGCGGTGCCACGACGACGATGTCTGTAGAGCAGACACCGTCGACCGGTGCTATGCCGACTTTGTGGAAGTAGGGACGGAGCTTTCCGAAGAGGATTTCGCCCTGCTTGAACTCAAACTTGTTGCTCTCCAGACCGTCTCCGGTGTCCCAAACCGACAGAGCGATGCTCTTCTTCGGCATGTGCTGGAGCGCGATGTACGGTGTGCCAGGCTCGATCTGGTCGGGGTGAACACTGCGGCGGGGATGCTGAGCGACATCGCCAAGCGTCCCCACCTTCCAGCCCACCGGAATCTCCCCCAGCTCCGCGTCCTCGAAGGAGTCGGGAAACAGGTCGGCGAGGGGTTTGGCGAGGCCGGGGTCGCGGCCTTCGGCCTTGGCGCGGACGGGGTCGAAGTCCACGAACCACGACTTGAAGAGCGCCCGCGCCATCGCCTCCAGCGTCTCG
>JAJRTE010000097.1 GCA_024278455.1 Myxococcota bacterium | reverse complement strand
CCGACCGTGACCTTTATGGTGTGCGGCGAAGGGGCGGCCAAGCGAGGGCTGGTTGCACAGGCATCTCGTTTGGGTCTGACCAATGTTCGATTCCTGCCGTTACAGCCGGAGGAGGAATTGCCGGCGATGCTTTCGGCCGGAGATGTTCATTTGGTGTTGCAGAAACGGGGCGCTGCTGATCTGGTTATGCCGTCTAAGCTGACAAATATTCTGGCTGCGGGGCGTGCGTGTGTGGCTACTGCTGACCCCGGCACGACTTTGTATGGCGTCGTCGCCGGGAACGAGACCGGCCTGGTCACGCCTCCTGGAGACGTAGGTGCTCTCGTGAACGCGATCGAAAGACTGGTGCGCGACAACGGCCTCCGGGAGCGCTGCGAAGAGCACGCCCGGGCCTATGCGGAGCGACATCTGGACCGGGACGCCATTTTGGAGCGTTTTGAGAAACATTTGTTGGAGCTTTGTGGAGGAGGTGGGCGGTGAAGAAGGCCCTTATCACAGGCATCACGGGACAAGACGGCTCTTACCTGGCCGAGCTCTTGTTGTCGAAGGGGTACCAGGTTCATGGGATCGTTCGACGGGCCAGCAACTTCAATACCGCCCGCATTGACCACCTGTACCAAGACCCCCATGAGCCGGATACTCGTTTTTTCCTGCACTATGGGGACCTGTCCGACGGCACGGGGCTGCGGCAGATTCTCGAGAAGGTCCATCCGGACGAGGTTTACAACCTGGGCGCGCAATCCCACGTGAAGGTGTCGTTCGATCAACCCGAGTACACGGCCGACGTCGTGGCCACTGGTACGCTTCGCTTTCTGGATGCTCTCCGGGACTACATGAAGAGTTCCGGAAAGCAGGTGCGCTACTACCAGGCAGGCTCGTCTGAGATGTTCGGCGGCGCCCCTCCCCCGCAATCGGAGGCCACCCCGTTTCACCCCCGCAGCCCTTACGCGGTGGCAAAGGTGGCTGCCTACTGGTACGCGAGGAACTACCGGGAAGCGTACGGCATCTTCATCGCGAACGGCATCCTGTTCAACCACGAGTCGGAGCGCCGGGGCGAGACGTTCGTGACACGAAAGATCACCCGGGCCGTGGGCCGCATCAAGATGGGCCTCCAGAAGAAGCTTTACCTGGGAAACCTGGATGCCAAGCGCGACTGGGGCCACGCGGCGGATTATGTGGAGGCAATGTGGCTGATGCTCCAGCAGCCGCAGCCGGACGACTACGTGGTGGCGACCGGAGAGGCCCACTCGGTGCGAGAATTCCTTGAGGTCTCCTTTGGTTCGGTCGGGCTGGACTGGCGCACGCACGTCGAGATCGATCCCCGGTACTTCCGGCCGGCGGAGGTTGACTTCTTGCTCGGCGACGCCACAAGGGCCAACGAAAGGCTCGGCTGGCGTCCCAGGGTCACGTTTCAAGAGCTGGTCCGCCGCATGGTCGAGCACGACCTCGAGCTCGCGCGACAGGAGCGAACACTGCGGGACGCAGGGCACAGGATCGCGTTGGCGGGTGCAGCCCATGAATAGGACGAGCCGGGTCTTCGTGGCGGGCCACCGGGGCCTGGTAGGTAGCGCGATCCTTCGGCGTCTCGAGGCCGAGGGCTATGAGAACCTGATTACCCGCGCCCGGGCGGAGCTGGACCTGACCGACCAGAGGGCGGTCGACGACTTTTTTTTGCGGGAGAGGCCAGAGTATGTCTGCCTGGCGGCGGCCAAGGTTGGCGGGATCCTGGCCAACAGCACGTACGCAGCCGACTTCATCCGGGACAACCTGCAGATCCAGACGAACGGGATCGACAGCGCCTACAGACACGGCACGAGAAAGCTTCTTTTCTTGGGCTCGTCCTGCATCTACCCGAAGCACGCCCCGCAGCCGATGAAGGAGGAGCACCTTCTCACGGGCCCCTTGGAGCCCACGAACGAACCGTACGCCGTCGCGAAGATCGCGGGGATCAAGATGTTGCAGGCCTACCGGCGCCAGTACGGGTTTCGCGGCATCAGCCTGATGCCGACGAACCTGTATGGGCCGGGAGACAACTTCCACCCCCAGGACTCCCATGTCCTGCCCGCGTTGATTCGTCGCTTTCACGAGGCCAAGGAGACGAATCAGCCGGAGGTGGTGGTTTGGGGCACCGGTACGCCCCGCCGGGAGTTCCTGTTCGTCGACGACCTGGCAGACGCCGCCGTATTCTTGATGGGAAGGTACGACGACGAAGGGATTGTGAACGTGGGCGTGGGGGAAGATGTTCCTATTCGGGAACTGGCAGAGTTGGTGAGAGACGTTGTGGGGTACCGCGGCGAGATCGTCTTCGACCCGTCAAAGCCGGACGGGACCCCGAGGAAGCTGCTGGACGTCACGAGGCTGCACGGCCTCGGGTGGCGAGCCAAGACCCCCCTCGCCGAGGGCATCGCAAGAACGTACCGTTGGTTCTTGGAGCATCGAGATCGCATGCGGGGCTAGAACCGGGCGCTCGCCGGGACCGAAGGGAACCCTTTCGAGTTATCTTGCCCCCGGACCGGCAATCACAACCGCCACGGTTTTCGCAATAAGTTTCAGGTCGAGCCAGATCGACCACCGGTCGATGTACTGAGTATCCAGCTCGCATATCTTGTCGAAGTCAGATACCTCGTTTCTGCCCGAGGTCTGCCACATCCCCGTGAGCCCCGGCTTGATGCAGATCCGGGCCCGGTGCCACTCCTCGTACTGGGCCACTTCGTCCGGGGTGGGGGGGCGGGTTCCCACCAGGCTCAT
>JAJRTE010000096.1 GCA_024278455.1 Myxococcota bacterium | reverse complement strand
GTGCTCGTGCTCGTGCTCGTGCTCGATCTTCCCCCACCTGGTGCTCGTCCCTGTCCCCCTCGTGCTCGTGCTCGTGCTCGTGCTCGTGCTCGATCTTCCCCCACCTGGTGCTCGTCCCTGTCCCCCTCGTTCTCGTTCTCGTTCTCGTTCTCGTGCTCGTGCTCGATCTTCCCCCACCTGGTGCTCGTCCCTGTCCCCCTCGTGCTCGTGCTCGATCGGCTGGAGCGGGGCGCCCCGCGTCTGGAAGCCGCGGCCACGTTTTTTTCGCCGGTCGCCCCGGCGAAACGTCCGGGGTTACGACAGCAGGCTCGAGTCGGAACACGGGGATGGCGGGGCAGTGCGCGGCCCCTGGCCCATGTTCGCGTGGCGGGATCCCGGGGAGCTGGTGGCCGCCTGGGAGTGCCGGGAGTAGCAAGGGCGCGTCGACAGGGGAGTGTGTGTCGAGGTCCGTGCGGATGCATTCCAGGACCTGCAGTCGGCGCCCGGCGTCCGGGCGGGCCTCCGCGAGGATCCAGGCATAGTGATCAAGAAGCAATCGGTTAGCGCCGATTGTGCCTCCGGACCCGATGGTGGGATGCATGCGGGAGTCCATGTCTCGAGTGAACCTGTCCACGCGTGGTGGTCTATCCATGCCTGGCGTCCGTCCGCCGGATTTTTTTCGGATGGCGGTTATGCGCTCCGGCATGTCGACTGGTGGCAAGCAGGCTGCCAGGTGCCGATGGCGCCCACGGTCCGGGGCAAGTATAGCCATTCTGGGGCGGCTGGTCGAGCGCGGGCATATCCGGGGGGATCGGCGCACGCACAAATGCTTGACGCCGGCGCCTCGAGCCGGTAGAGAGAAACGAAGGTCCACAATGTGGCTGGTGTCCGCAAGGAACCGGCGGGCCGCGTTTTTGCAGCACGAAGGAGCGTGTCTCCGCCCCGAACCGAGGACGACACGAAAGGTTCAAGCATCTCGAGGCAATGGAGAAATCCCATGTATGATCGATCGGTTAGAATCGCTGGTACGGGCACTTACCTGCCCGGTGAGCCCGTCAAGTTCCACGACATAGAGAAAGTGCTCGGTGAACTGGACGAAGTGACGCCGGATTTCAAGAAGTGGTACAAGCGGACAGCCAACGTCATGTACCAGATCCTGGGCATGGAGAACTACTACTACGCCATCGATCGAGAGACCGGGGCGTGCAACGAGACCTGCGCCGGCATGGCCGCGAAGGCTTCGCGCCAGGCTCTTGAGATGGCGGGTATCGAGGCCAAGGACATCGAGTTGCTGATCTACGGGTCGTCGTCGATGGATCGGTTCATCTGTCCACCCACGAGCGTGTTCGTGCAGGAGGAGTTGCAGATTCCCTATTGCGCGGAGATGTCCATCCATTCGAACTGTACCGCGACCTACAAGGCCATGCAGGTCGCCCACGACCTCATTCGTTTGGGCCGGTACAAGAACGCCCTGATCTGCTCGACCAACCTGGTTTCGTCGGCGCTGAAGGCCAGCTACTACAACCAGGCGAAGATCGAGCGGAATCACGCTGTGCTGCGCTGGTTCCTGTCGGACGGGGGTGGCGCGATGGTGCTCAAGGCCGAGGATGGCGACAAGGTCCCAGGCATGTACTTCGTCGACACCTACCTCGAGTCGGTCGGGTACAACTATCCTCCCCACATGTACAACCGGGCCGGCTGCTCCTCTCTCGGTCCCAAGGAGGACTACGAGCACGGGTACCACCACATCGTGCAGGACTTCCGGGAGGTCAGCCAGCTCGGCCCGAAGCTCTCGATCCAGGCCTTCGGGAAGTTCCTCGAGATTCTGAGAGAGAAGTGGGGCGAGGAGGAGTTCAGGCGGAGGATCCAGGCCACCACGCACGTGCTGGCCAATGTGCCGACCAAGCACATCATCGATCTCGCCTTCGACGAGATGATGCCCATCGCCAGGAAGTACCACGAGAATCCGACGTTCGACCTCTACTACTCCACGACCGACCAGATGGGCTATACAGGGCCGGTCGCCATCCTCCTGACCCTCGACCGGTTGCTCCGCCAGGACGCCGGCGACCTCAAGGACGGCTCCACCATCATGAGCTTCGTTACCGAGTCCAGCAAGTGGATGAACGCCGGGTTCATCCTGGAGTGGAAGGCCTGATGATGCCCGGGGTGTGAGCATCCTCCAGCCGCCTGCCTCGAGACCCACTCCCACGCTTTTCCGCCATGACCGAAAGCCCGGACTGGTCCGGCGAGGAACGGACTGTCATGCCGCAAGCGCTTCGATAGCGTCTTCGGTGCACTGCTTCAGGCACGCGCAGCATGCGGTGCAGGCCTCCCGGTGCGCCAGGAAGGTCTTCTTGTGCTCGTTCCGGTCCCAGACCCCGATGGGGCACACGTTGATGCACTCCGCGCAGCTCGAGCACTTCTCCGGGTAGTGCGTCAGCACACGGGCACCGATGAGCAGGTCGGTCCGCGTCGTCCCGGCGAAGCGGGTGTTCCCGATTGAACGCAGGCCTAGTCGGGCCATGAATGGGTCGAAATCGGACGCCCAGATGGAGGAGAGCCCTCCCAGCTCTCCGCCGTGCAGCGCGAAGAGCACCATGGCCATGACGAGGATCGTTCGAACCGGGATATCAGCCGGCACGGGCCAGACCGAGGTGGCGGCGAGCGCGAGGCCCAACAGGGCGTCCAGCAGAAGGACTTTCTGCCAGCCGTGCTTGCCCGGAATCCAGGGACACAGGCCGATGAAGACCAGGAAGGTGGCAACCAGCGTGCCGACGAAGTAGCCCAGGAGGTGGGGTGCGAAGACCAGGAAACCGAGCGCCACGAAGAAGTAGAACGGAAACATGCTTCCCAGCGCAGTGTCCAGGCGTTCTCCCAGGGTGTAGGTCGCACGCTTCATGGGCTCCGTGCGCTTTCGGTGTGCCGCCAGGTAGGCGGGGATGTCCTTTGCGCGGACAGGCCCCCACCGCGTGTGCCACCCGGTTTGATCCTTGACCTCGGCCGCAGAGATGCCGGCCGCGCCAAGCGGGGGCAGGATCACGGTTCGGTGCGTCACCTTGTCCTCGATGCCGCTCGTCTTGATGGCGGAAACGACGGAGCGCGTGTTGAATTCGTTGCCGCACGCCGCGCACCAGACGTTCACGCCCTTTGATTCGGCCACCAGCAGCCAGGCATCGACGCCTTTGAGGGTGCGTATCAACCTGCGGACGGTCGTGTAGAAGTTGCAGGTGACCAGGACCGGGCTGTCGGGCCCGGGATTGCCGATCCTGACCACGCCGGTTTGGATGGGGCAGGGGAACAGGCGAAACAGGAGCCCCCAGACCGCCTTGAACGGGTTCATGCCTCCACCTCCTTGTCCTGTTGCGGCTTGCGCGCCACGACGAGTGCAAAGGCGTCCCCCAGGCTTCGTTCCTCCTGCAGCACCTCGAGCCCGAGATGCCGGAGTGTCTCCGGGAGGTTCTCCAGCGGCCGGGTGCTCGATGTGGAAACCAGGTAGGTGACAGCCAGCACCGGGAGTCGTACCGCCTGGTAGGCAAGCCTGCGGCCGGTTGTGCGAGGAACCACCTCGTCGGCGAGCAGCAAGCGGCCGCCTGGCCGGAGTACTCTCACGGCGTGCCTCAAGGCATACCGTTCCTCGTCTCGAGTCAGTTCGCTCAGCACGAGGGTGGCCACGACCGCGTCGAACGAGGCAGCATCGAGCCTGTCCATCGCGGTGACCGCCATGGACTGGACCGTGACCTTCTCCTCGAGGCCCTCTCGAGCCATTCTGTCTCGAGCCTCCGCCACCATCTTCTCGCTCGCGTCGAACGCGAGGACGGTGGCACCTCGAGCAGCGATCATGGTGGCCAACTCTCCGGTGCCGCATCCGACCTCGAGGACGTGGGTTCCCGGGTCGATGGCATCGACGATCTGCTCCTTGATGGCCCGGATATGGCCTCCGCTGACTCGCTCCACGCGCCGGTCATAGGATTCGGGTCTTCCTTCGAGTAGCTTCATGAAAACGTAGCTGAACATGGACACCACCTCCATGAAGGGTCGACGGTCGCCACGCGCGGGGCGGGCCGGGATGTCCACCTGGGAGCGGCCGTGGCCCATAATCTTTTGATACGCCTTGTTCGGGTCGCGTGCAAGGGGGTTTTGGGGAGGGTCCAGGAGAAACCTGGATGGGGCTCTCTTGGGGCGACCAGTACCGGCGCACCACGATTCGGGAACGACCGGTTCGATGGAGCTTGGCATGGCGTTGCGGCGGATGGTGGATCGATGTGGTGCCCGGCTCAGGGGCGGTACGAGGGCGGCCCCGACCTTTGGAACGCCCTACGGCAAGGGCGGAAACCTCTCGGCGTTGCCCCCGATCTGTAGAGGCATCCAGGTTTCCGGACAGCAGTTGTTGTTTTCCGGGTAGCCGCCGGTGAGGAGTGGAGGAGTCCAGAATCGGGGTTCCCGTATCGTGGGTTCCCACATGAACTTGAAGACGAAGTTGAGCACGTCCCCCCGCTCGAACCGGGCATCGCTGGTGTCGCTGCCGTGGTCGGGGCCATCGATGCCAGCGAAGGGCATGGTCATCTCCAGTGCGATGGGTCCACCGTAGGACGAGGCCTCGTCGGCCCACGTCATGTAGACAAGCTGGCCCGTGTCGTGGGGATCCTCCTCCATGGCCGAATAGCCGGCCCAGTAGCCCCAGTCGCTGTTCTCGAAAAAGCCGTCGAGGAACGACATGTGCGTCCCGCTGACGGCCGGTGCCCGCTTTGCCGGACTGGAAGTCCAGGAACAGGTAGTGCCGCTGCCTTCTTCGTAGACCGAGTTGCAGGCCCAGCAGTCGCTGTCGCTCCATGGAACGCACTGCGGTTCCGGACACCCGGTGGTTCGCCCCTGGAACTCCCAGCACCCGCTGTACCAGGCCCCGCTGATGATCTTCAGGTCCTCCTGGCCCTCTGTGAGAACCTTGTCCCCGGAGCCCGATCCGTAGCCGCCATCATCTCCTTCGTCGAAATAGATGTCGATCACGGTTGCGATGTCGCCCGTGACGGCGAGAAGAAGGTATCCTCCACACGGAATGGTGTACGAGGGGTTGTCCGGGTAGATGCTGCAATGACCGGAAGGGTCGCTTTCGGACTCGCTCAATGTCACCGTCTTGAAGTAGAAGGTAAGAGGCACACGGTTTTCGGCCAGCACGCGATAGATCGAGGCGTCGGCCCATTCGTCCTCGTCCACGATACCA
Source organism: Myxococcota bacterium (assembly GCA_024278455.1). GTDB lineage: Bacteria > Myxococcota_A > UBA796 > JAJRTE01 > JAJRTE01 > JAJRTE01. Next base: position 14,435 of record JAJRTE010000096.1, on the reverse strand, counting down.
TCGATGATCGGCCAGATCTCCGCGTCGGCAGCCACGAACCGATCCGGCGCCGGCACCCAGCGTTCGCTGGACCCGTCCGCGTCCGAGGACGATACGGCGACCGGGGCTTGACTGGTATCCGGCGTCCCGGCCGTGCTTGCCCGGGCGCCCACCCCTGTGCCCGACCACGGCGCCGTCATGGCGAGGCACATCACAAGGCTCGAGGAGAGCCGAAGCCAGGGAATCGGGAGCTGCCGGGAGGTAGCGACCCTGGGGACCATGGAAGAACATCTGAACATGGGAACACCCCGCTTTTCGAGGTTGACGATTGCACCCGTGAGAGTCTGGGATCCCGTGCCCAGGAAGCGAATGCAAGAACGGTGCCATCGAGCGGAGACTCGGAACACGAGAGGATACCGGGCAGACAAGGTTGCCTGTTCCTCCTTCGGACACCGGCTTGTGTGTGCACATCGGCTGGAGTTACGGATCGTCGAGCATGCGGCGGGACCATCGTGGCGAGCGTGGTGGATCCCGGCTCATGCGGCGAACATGGCGGTAAACTTCGGTATACTCCGTTGTGGGAATGCGGATGGATCACACCGTGGTCACGATCCGAACATCCTCGAGGAGCGCCGGGTCGATGGGGGTGGGGGCGTCTGTCATGAGGCAGGAGCCGCGCTGGGTCTTGGGGAACGGGATGACATCCCGCAGGGACTCGCGGCCCGAGACGAGCATGCACAGGCGGTCCATGCCCAGCGCAATGCCTCCGTGTGGAGGCGCGCCGTACTTGAGTGCATCGAGGAGGAAGCCGAATTTCTCTCTCGCGTCGTCGTCGCGGAGCCCCATGGCCTTGAACACGGCCGCCTGGACTTTCGAGTCGTGGAGCCGCACGCTACCGCCTCCCAGTTCGACGCCGTTGAGCACCAGGTCGTAGCGGTAGCAGCGGACCATGCCCGGGTCGGTCTCCAGCAGGGGGACATCCTCGTCGTAGGGCCGTGTGAAGGCGTGATGAGCAGCGGCCCAGACCTGGTTCTCCTCGTCCCACTCGAACAAGGGAGGTGCCACGACCCAGAGGAAGCGCCACTGCCCGCCGCTGCCGAATTCGGGGATGAGTCCGAACTTCTTGCCCAGGTGGAGCCGCAGGTTGGCCATGACGGTCTGGACCACGGGCTCCTTTCCGATCTGGAACAGGAGGAGGTCCCCGGGGGAGGCCCCGGTCGCCGCGTTGACGGCGTCCCGGAACGCCGGTGTCACCACCTTGGCGAAGGGCGATTGCGTCCAGCCGCCCTCGGGCGCGACCTTGGCTCGAGCCATGCCCTGAGCCCCCATACCCTTGACGAAATCCTCGAGCCGGTCCACCTCCTTGCGCGAGAGCTTGTGTTCTGCCGGAATCCGCATGGCCTTGACGATCTCCTGGGGGAGGTCCTGGCGGTAGCGGCCGCTGGTGAACTTGTCGGCGAGCGACTGGAGCAACGGAATGCCACCGCCGCGATGGTCGATGACGAGGCCGGTGAGGTCGGTGTGCTCGAGGCCGAAGCGCAGATCGGGTTTGTCGTTCCCGAAACGGGCCATGGACTCGTAGAAGGGCATCTGCGGGAACCGGCCGGAGGGGTAGGCCTCGAGGAGATCCACGTCCAGGACCTCCTTCCAGATGCGGAAGATGAGCCCTTCGATCACCCTGAAGATGTCGTCCTGGGTGACGAAAGACATTTCCATGTCGATCTGGGTGAACTCGGGCTGGCGGTCCAGGCGCAGGTCCTCGTCCCTGAAGCACTTCACGATCTGGAAATAGCGGTCCATCCCGGCGACCATGAAGAGCTGCTTGTAGAGTTGGGGACTTTCTGCGAGGGCGTAGAACTTGCCCGGCTGAATGCGGGACGGCACGACGAAGTTGCGTGCGCCCCCGGGCGTGTACTTCACCATGAACGGCGTCTCGAGTTCCAGGAAACCCTGGCCGTCGAAGTAGTTGCGCACGACCTGGTTCGTCCGGTGGCGGGTCCGCAGCACCTTCTGGAGCGTGGGACGCCTGAGGTCCAGGTAGCGGAATTGCAGACGGAGTTCCTCGGAGGCTTTCACGTCGTCCTGGACAACGAACGGCGGCGTCTCGGCCTGGTTGAACACCGTGATGTCGTCCACGAGGATTTCGATGGCGCCGGTAGGCATCCTGGGGTTGCGCATGGTGCCCCGGTCCCTGACCCTGCCGCGCACCCCGATGACCCACTCGAGCCGCAGGGTCCGGGCCACCTTGAGCGGTCCTTCGTTGACCTGGAGGTCGAAGACGAGCTGGGTGACGCCGTCCCGGTCGCGGAGGTCGACGAAGATGCATCCTCCCTTGTCCCGGTAGCCGTCCACCCAACCGAAGAGGACAGCCTCCTGCCCGATGTCCTGCTCTCTCAACTCCCCACAGGTGTGGGTTCTCTTCAAGTCGTCGATGAATCTACTCACGTTCGGCCTCATCTCCTGGTTTGAAATGGTGAGCGGGGAGTCTAGCACGCGCCGGTGTGCTTCGCAAGGATATGGAACTTGCCGCTCTCCTCACCGCGTGACGACGCGAGCCGTCACCACCCGTTCGACTCCGTCGCGCGTGAACGTTATGGTGATTGCGTCGCCGGGCTGAAGGGTCTTCAGGAGGTTGGAGAAGACGCGGAGGTCGGCGATTTCCGTGTCGCCAATCCGAACGATTACGTCTCCTGCGCGCAGGCCCGCCTGTTGAGCAGGTGAGCCGGGCACGACGCCGGAGAGCCTCACCCCGCTATCCTGGTAGGCGAAATCCGGGACCGTACCGAGAGAGACGTGCCGCGCTCCGGCCGTCTCGCGCGGCGCCGGCGACGATCCGGGAAGCGTGACCGTGAGCGGCCCCTCGCGGCCGGCAAGATACTCGAGCACTTCCTTGACCACCGTCGCGGCCTGCAAAAGCCCATCCGGGTCGACCTTGTCAGCCGTGTCGGTGGGGCGATGGTAGTCCAGGTGTGGGCCGGAGAAAAGCTGGATCGCCGGTACGCCCGCGTCCAGGAACGGCTTCTGGTCGCTCGAGCCGAGGTCTCGAGCCACGCACTCGGTCTGGACGCCGGTGGTGTAGCCGACTCCCATGAAGATGTGTACCCATTCCCTGGCCGACCCGGCGCCGAGGACCAGGAACTTGCGGTGCTCGAGCCGGCCCACGGTGTCTATGTTGATCATGGCGATCATCTTGCCAGCAGGCCGGGCGCTGTCCGCCTCGACGAAGTGGCGGGAACCGAGCAGGCCCTCCTCTTCCCCGCTGAAGGCGACGAAGACCACGGTCCGATCCGGGGCCATGCTCTGGCCGAGCACTCGAGCGACCTCGAGAAGCACGGCGACGCCGCTGGCGTTGTCGTCCGCCCCCGGGTGGATCACGCCCTTGTCTTCCGCACGGCCGACGATGGTGCCGGTGCCGAGATGGTCGTAGTGGGCGCCCACGACGACGCTCTCCCCGTCCAGCGCAGGGTTGCGCCCCGGGATGATACCCACGATGTTCTTCATCGGTGACGCCTGCTCGACGTCCAGCCCTTCGACACCGCCTTCGGGCCACGGCACCACCTGTACGAAGCTGCCCTCCCGGTCTCCGGCCGGTTGCAGCCCCGCGTCCTGAAAATGCCGTGCGATGTAGGAGGCGACAGCGTCCAGTTCCGGGGTCCCGATTCCTCGCCCCTTGTACCGCTCGCTGGCCAAGGTGTGCACCGTCTCCATCATCCGTCCCACCGAAAAAACGGGCGGAGGTTCGACCAGCGGCGCCCGATCCGGCAGGCGGGCTCGAGGCACATCCGCTGCTCGCTCACCGGCTTCCCCCTCCTCGCCGCTCTCGGGCCGTCCGGGCTTGCCGCCCTCTCGAGCGGTGGCCTCGCCGTCCCAGGCGATGACTCGGGTCAGCGGGGAGTCGAGGACGGGCCATCGTCCCTTGGCCATGTTGGCCGGTTCGGTCCCCTCGAAGCCCAGGAAGCTGTACTTGTGGTAGTGCGGGAGCTTGCGACCGAGGCCCGGGAGGGATTCGGGGAGGTCGGCGCCGAGGAAGGCGACGACTTGGTCCGGGTCTCCGGGCGACCGGGCAGCCAGGACCAGTGCGTGCCCTGCTCGAGGCACGTCCGCGTTGCCGATACGGGTCCTGGCAGGCCCCACGGCCACGTCGTAGCGCGCGACCCCTGCCATGGCGTCGGGCAGCCAACGGTTTTCCCAGCCGAAGACCCACACGCCCGGCTCACGGGGGAACGTCTCCAGGTCGGTATCGAGCCGGACGTCGACGTGGCCGGCGTTGGCATCCTTCCAGGTAGCGGCGAGCGCCTGGTAGGCCTCGAGAAGCGGCGTCGGCGCGGTGGAAGGCAGGAGTATGGTCAGCCGCTCCGCGCCGAAGACGCCGCTGAGTGCCGGTGGAGTTTCGTCCCGGTCGAGTGTCCGGAACAGGTCTCGAGCCGGGTCCACGTCGACACGCAGGGGTCTTCCGGCCACGTCGAGGGTGCAGGAGTGCTTCTGTTGGGCCATCTCCACGGTCACCATCACCGCCTCTTTCCTGCCGTCGATGGTGATGGCCAATGGGACCTTCAAAGCGTAGGGGGGGCCGCTGGCGACCTGCTCGAGGGTCAGCGTCAACCGGTACCGCTCCTGTCCGGAAGGGTCGGAAAACGCGGCTGCTGTGACATCGTCGAGCGCGAGAGCGGGGGCGCCGGTTCGTGTGACCCACTGGGAGAAGAAGGTCTCGAGGGACTTGCCGGAGACCTCTTCGAAAGCGGTCTCGATGTCCGCCCAGGATGCTTCCCGAAACCGATTGCGCTCGTAGAAGGTCCGCAGGCCGGCGATGAAGGTGTCGTCGCCAAGCTCGAGACGGAGCATCTGGAACACCATCAGGGCCTTGCCATAGCCGACCGCCTCGGTGCTGGAGCTGTGGCGCTCGCGGAACTCGGTGAGAGGAAAATCTTCTCCACGGGCGGCGTAGTCGGTGTACTTTTGCAGCGTCGTCTCCCGGTAGGTCACCGCCGTACCACGCTGCTCCTGGATCAGGTGGTCGGCCAGGTATGCTGTCAACCCCTCGCACCAGTTGCCGCTCGAGTAGTCCACGTAGACCCCGTTGCCCCACCAGTTGTGGAGGATCTCGTGGGGGTAGGAGGAGGTCAATATGAAGGGAAACCGGATGACACGCGGGCCGAGCAGGGTGAAGGAGGGCATGCCGTAGCCGGTCTCCCAGAAGTTCTCTACCAGGGCGAACTTGCCGTAGGGGTAGGGCCCGAGCAGCCCGTTGTACATGTCGATGTACCGCTCCGTGGCGTCCAGGTACCGGTTGGCCAGCCCTTCGTCGGGTTCGCGCAGGAACGCCATCGCGGTGACGCTGGCTCCTTCGCGGACGTACTCGGTCCACCGTCCCGCGACCAGGTAGACCTGGTCCTGGGGGTGTACGCAACGCCAACCCGACCGGGCGGCTGTGCCGTCGTCCTCGGCCACGGTCCGTTCTCCCTGGCTCACCGCCTTCCAGCCCGGCGGCAAGGCGACCTCGAGGTCGAACGTCACGAGGTAGTCCCCGAACCATGGAATCCAGAAGGAACTCCCTGCCAGGTACACCCCTTCCTCCCCAATGGTGCCGGCCGTCTCGCGGAAGTCTCGCGCGTAGGTTTCACCGGTCTGCTCGACCGGGTGCGCGATGGTGCCGTGATAGGTCATCGTGAAGGAGCGGCTCGAAGATGTGAGGCGATAGGAATGGAGAGCCAGCGGTGTCGCGCCCGGTTTTCCGGAGTGCGCGAGGACCTGCTCGAAGCCGGCCGGGGCTTTTTCCGCGTCCCGTACAGCGCGGATCCGGGCCCCGTCGGCTCTCCTCGAGGGCGACAACCCGGCGTGGAGTACGAAGTACCCCCGGTCCTCCCCGGCCGCAGGCGTAGCTCCGGGCAAGGTAACCGTGTCATGGACCTCCAGTTCGTGGGTCGCCGGGTCGATACGCACCAGGAGCCGGTGGTGAATCGATGGTGCGGCCGCTTCCACCGGCACGCCGCCGGCGGACCGCGCGTCCCCGCTGTTCGTCGCATCGCCGGGGGGCTGCTGGTCCGGCCCTCGAGCGTCCTCGGGACCGGCTTCGACCGGATAGTGGCTTGAGGCGAGGGTGCCCAAGGCCAGGGCAAGGAGGATAGCGGTGGTGGACATCGTCTTGTGCATGGGAACTCCCTTGAGTCTCGCGTCGATTGTGACATGGCCGCTTCATTCTACCCTGTTCGTCGGCCGTGGAAAGAGGAAAGCCCGCGGAATTGGCCGTTGCGCCGGCCCGAGTCCGGGCGTCCCCGCGGCCGGAGTGCACAATCTCGTTGACAGGCGCGCAGTTGTCGGGCTTCTGTTGCTGTCGGGAGTATGTCCCGTGACGATGACGGAACGGAGGCGCGCGGCGGCGCGGCGTGCCGGCCAAGCCCGCTGCGGGGTGCGGCGGCATGCACCGCGGTTTGTTCGAATCCCTGGAGCAGCACGATGGCGTTCGAGTCCTGGATGACCTGTGAGCCGATGGCGACCGACGGCGAGATCACCGTGGGCCATGTCAACGACGGGGCGGCCCGGTGGCCCGGCGACATGACGGCCTTGGCGGATGGCCAGCCCTTCGAGTACGCGGAAAACGGGGAGACCTTCGTTGCCGGAGGCACGACCTACGTCGTCCGGGACCTCGTGTGGAACGTGGTCCCGGAGGGGGCCAGGACCCTGTACCTGAATCGCCGTATCCTCCTCGAGTTCGTGGGTCCGAGCGAACTCGAAGCGGTCGGAACCTCTCTTTTCGTCAATGGCAAGATGTTCGCCAACGCGCTCCTCGAGGAGGGGACCTACATCGACCCGGTGGACTTCAAGATGTATGAGTGGAAGTGACCGGGTGGCGGCGCCGGGTCGCCCCCCCTCCCCGGGGCGATCGTTGCGTCCTGCATGGTCCTGGCGCCCGGCGCGGCCGACACTGCAGAACGGGGCACGCGGCGCCACGTGCTCTGTGGCAGGCAGGGTCCGGCGAACTAGAAAATGGCGGTGTATGCCGATGACGTGACCACCATGCGACCGCCGGGATGGAGCCAGCAGTTCCACAGGAGCGGAGCTTCAGGAGGCGTGACATCTTCCCACGTGACACCGCCGTCGTGAGACAGCAGGGCCAGGCCGCCGTGCTGCTGTGGATACCGTTCCCCCACGACCAGCACGTCGGGGCCGGCCACGTGCACATCGCGCAGGACACCGTGGTCTTCGACGATACTGTCGAGGTCGACCTCCTGCCAGTTGCCGACGTCGGCCGGGTCGCCGTTCGACGAGAAGATGACACCGCCGTGCGTGTCCTGGTTGCTCCCCACGACGACCATGTGCTCCAAGTTGGCAGCAGCAATGCCGTACAGCTCGCCGTTCCGGCTGTCTGAGGTCAGGGGTACCGGGACGAACTGGTAGGTGGCTCGAGGATCGCTGGAGGGGAGGAACACGGTCGGCGGCTCGCTGATCGTACTGCCCACGCCGTAGAAGTGCTCACCTATGGGGATGATGTCGAGCAGTTGATAGGCCTTGTTGTCGCCATCGAGGCTGCCTTCGTTCCAGTAGTAGGCCTCGACCCAGTCTTCGTCTGGACCACCCTGGTAAGCGATGTAGTTGCCGCTGAGCGAGTCCACGATGGTGGCCCCGGTCGATGTGGACACGATGTTGTCCCCGTGGCTGATGCGCATGAACGGGTCGCTTCCAGAGTACTCGAGGAGTGTCGTGATGGTCCACGGTTGGGCCGAGGTGTCGACGGCCCAGGCGATGTCGCTGTTGTCGACGTTCTTGCCCGCCACAAGAAGGATGTCGGGGTGAGAACGGCTCATGTGAGATACCCGGATTCTCTCGAAGCCCGAGACGGACGTCCAACTCTCTCCCCCGTCGGTCGTCTGAAAGAGCCCTGTGCCGTCGCTGTTTTCACCACAGCCCAGGAAACCATTCATCATGTCATCGAACCAGAGCCTGTCCGTGCGTGAACCGGTGCAAGGTCCCCCGTAGGTCCGCCACGTGCGGGGCGGAAGGTCGTCATCCCCGCCAGGTGTGCCTGCCGGGGTGTCGTCGTCGCCGCCGGTCGTGGCGTCGTCATCCCCGGTCGCGGTGGCGTCGTCATCCCCGGTCGCGGTGGCGTCGTCATCCCCGGTCGCGGTGGCGTCATCGTCCCCGGTCGTGGCGTCATCGTCTCCGGTCGTGGCGTCATCGTCTCCGGTCGTGGCGTCATCGTCTCCGGTCGCGGCGTCATCGTCGCCGCCTCCACTGCATCCTGCGAGAAATCCGTGTCCTGCAACCACCGGAAAAGCCAGGAAGACCGCAGTGACAACAGCCAGCCATCTCCACTTCATGCTGCCTCCTTCCATGGATTGTGCTTCTGACTTCGCTCCTTGCTGACGGGTGCGCCCGAGCGGGAGCCCCTTGGTGCCCTAATTGGGGTGGGCGATACGCAGGATACCAAGTGGGAACGGACTCGACAAGTGGAATGGTGACTGGAGTCAGGCTGGTCTTCGGTTCAGGAAACGCGGGGTGCCGCGAGGGAGTGCCGGGGGCCTTGCCATGGCTTCGAGGAGGGAGTGGGTCGCCTCTGCACGAGGAGGAATTGTGGCGCACCAGCCCCCGAGCGGTGGGTCGAACGAAGCGCAATCAGAGCGGGGCGGAATTGAACGCTATGCCGATGTCGAACGGGCCGGAGAGGGAGCCGCCGCCGGCGTAGAACATCGCGTAGCCGCCCTCGAACGGCAGGACGTCGCCAGCGTAGACCATGTAGGCATCGAACGATGATCCGGTGTCGAACGAGAATTGGGGATTGTCTGGAGCCACGGTCCAGGTCTTGCCGTTGGTGGATGTGGCGTACCCGATTTCGTAGGTGTAGGTGAGACTCGAGTCGTCGCCCGAGAACCACATGCGGAATTCAGCATCGTACTTGTGCACGCGGCAGAACACGACGCGCTTGTCGTCCCAGTCGCCCGCGGCTCCCACGTCGAACACGTAGGTAGGGTACTTGGTCCAGACGATACCGTCGGGGCTGGTGGCGAAGCCGATCCGAACGTAGACGCCGTTCGAGCCGCTGTACCACATCTTGAAGGTAGCGTCGTCGGTGTCGTACAAGACCGATGGGGCATGGACGGCGTACTGGTCCCAGCTTCCGGCCTCGCCGAGGCGCAGGACCGGGTTGGATGGTTCCTTTTTCCAGCTCAGGCCGTCGGGGCTCGTGGCCAGCCCGATCTTGATCTTGTTGTCGGTTTCGTTGCCGTGATACCACATGTAGTAGATGCCGTCGTGGTAGATCACCGATGGGTATCCGATTCTCACCGAATCCCATTCGCCTGCCGCGCCGGGCAGCAGCACCGCCTGCGGCTCGATCACCCAGTCTCTGCCGTTGGTGCTCTCGGCGTACCCGATTTCGTGCGCATAGTTATCGCCGCGAATGATGCGGAACCACATCTGGTAGATGCCGAGGTCTGCGCGGAAGAGAACCGATGGCTGGTCATAACCCAGGATCCCCGGGTCGTCCGGAGAGGGCAGGGTGGGGCTGCACACGGTGCGTTCCCAGGCGCCATCGATACCTGCCTGGACATCCGGGAGGTTGTCGCAATCCTGGTCCACCCCGTCGCAGGTCTCCGTGGCGCCGGGGTAGACCAACCAGTCCCCATCGTTGCAGTCCCCGGCGAGTTCGGTGTAGCCGTCGTGGTCGTTGTCGCGCCAGAGTGGGAGGACGGCCTGTGCGTGCGCCGTGGACTCGAGCACGGGCGCGGCGAGCAGGCCGACCAACAAGAGTCTTGCCATCCTGTATGAGATCAGTTCTCTCCTCATGATGCCTGTCTCCTCCAGTGTGCATTTGCGTTCACCCGTTCTATCGGTATCCGGGGGGCTATCAATGAGGTTTTTCGGGGGGAAACCCGCTGCCAATCGGCACAGCGGGAGGCGCCGGAAGGAAAGCAGGGGGCCCGTACCCGTTGTCTTGACGAAGGGTTCGGCTACGGGACGTAGATCGGGTGGCCATTCGTCGCACCGGGGCCCGTTCGGGCTTGTCTGCTTACGGCTGTTCCGGTTCGCACACCGCCGTTTGGGCCTCCCAGTTCGCGGAACAGCGGATACGGTCTCCGGGGTCCGCCTGGAAATGCGCCTCGAGGAGGTACCCGCCGGAAAAGTAGAAGGTGACGACGTGCTCGCCGGTCGAGACGGCATGAGGGCCGGTGCCTCGTCCCATCAAAGGGTTCTCATCGAGGAAGTAGCGCGCTGTCGGACGGCTCTCGAGATCGAGGTAGGCCATTGTCGGGTCAGGGGTTCCGGCCGCCTGGCCCGGGCCGCTGGGGAGCTTGTCACCAGGTCCCTCCGGCCTGGTCGATGTGTCCCGGAGTCCGCGAAATGCGACCTGCCCGGTGCCGTTGTTCGCGGCGGGAATCCCGATCTGGTCCGGTGGAATCTCGCGGGGCAGCTCGACCGCGGGCGCCTCCCGGCCCTGTTCGCTCTTCCCCGGGGCCGCGGACTGCTCCCGCGCATCACCGCCCGTGACCGCCTGGATGGGCGTGGTCAAGAACCGGTACCCGGCGACCGACCCGGTACCCAGGATGAGGATGCCCGCGAGCATGCGTATCGTGCGCCGCCTCCCCGAACGAGACCCGCGCGGTGCTGCTGCCTGTCCGGCCGGCGGCATTCCTTCCCCAGGTGTGGCGTCAGGACGAACCCCCTCGAAGTCTGCCTGTTGCGTCCGAATGGGTCGTTGGGCACTGTCCAGACGAGGAGGCAGGCGACGAGTGGTGTCGTCGAACCCTCCACGACCACCGTGTCCGGTCGTCGCGTGGCCCGTGACGCCGGGTGGGGGCGGTGACACGCGCCGCTCGGGCAAGACGACCGTCGGTTCGTGCTGGTGGTTGCCCGCTCGATGCCCCTGTCCGTTCGCCGACGGCAAGTCTGCCGAGCGCGTGAGTTTGCGCGTCTCGTCTCCGCCGGCTGGGTCTCGAGCCTGGCCCACCGGGGAGAGGATGGTTCCCAGGTCGACCTCCGAATCGTCGAGGTCGTCTATCGGCGCCGTGGGCAGGCGGCTCGAGGGTGCGGAGCGCGTCGGCTCCGAGTGGGAGACCGGGGGCACCGGCCGCGAGGGGGGGGCGGCCGGGCGTGCGGCAGGGGCGGGGAGCGCGGAGTCCGCGGTGGTTCGATGGAGGGGTGCCGTGGTGTCGGCCATGCCGGGCGTAGGACGCCGGTCCTGGGCTGTCGGCGCGGCGTGGGGCATGCCGTCCGGGAGGACGCCGAGGAACGGGTCCTTGGTCCAGCGCGTTGGTTCGACTTCTGCCGGTGGTGCAGCACCGGTCGTCGTCCCGGATGCGTCCCCGGGCGTATCGTCGCCCGTCGTTCGAGGTTGCACTGAGGCACGGGGTCGGTGATCATCGCCGGTGACCGTCGCCTGGGATACCGGGTCCATCCGGGTTTCATCCGGGTCCGCATCCGCCACCGCCCCCGCGTGTCGCGGCTCATGCTGCGTGCTGAGGAGATCCTCCGCCGGGAGGGACTGATTTTCGCCGTCCCCCGGGGCGTCTCGAAGGCCAGGTCCCGGCGCTAGCCTTTGGGTGGCAACCCAGGAAACACTGTCGCCGTCGGCCTCACGTCCTGCGGTGGCGGTGGGCTCGGAGCGAAGGCGTCCCTGGCACTTCGGGTCGCCGGCCTGACCGGAGGTGGCGTCCGCGGTTCCTCGAGGCTCGGGGGGCGATGGCACAGTTCCCGGCGCGGTCGATTGGGCCGGCAATGTGGGGGGAACGCCGGGCATGGCCGAGCCTGGCTGCGGCCGGGTCACCCGGGGTAGTGCACCGGGCGCGCCCGCTGACCTGTCCGCGGCGGCAACGAGCTGATGCTCTGCAAGCCACGAACGCAGGTCCAGGGGGCGAGCCAGTTGTGCCCTGAGCGCCATCAGGGCGTCTGCCATCTGCCCGCCGGAAGCGAACCGCCGGTCCGGATCCTTGCAAAGCGCTCGCCGCAGCAGATCGATCGCGGCGGCATGTTCGGGAGTTGCTCGCAGCAACGCCAACCTGTCGCCGACGCGCGCCTCTTTCGCCGCCTCCAGCACCGCGTTCAGGCTCGAGCCGTTGTAGACATGCTCGAGGGTCAACAGTTCGAACAGAATGAGGCCGACGGCGAACAGGTCCGAGCGATGATCGAGGCTCGCACTGCCTCGAGCCTGCTCTGGAGACATGTATCGTAGGGTGCCTTTGAGCGTCGGGACCATGGTCCTCTCCGCGTTGCTCTCGGCGCGTGCCACACCGAAGTCGGCGATCTTCACGGTGCCGACCGGAGCGATGAGGATGTTGGATGGCTTGAGGTCACGGTGGACCATCCGGAGCAGCCGGCCTGGGTGGTCTGTCGCACGGTGCGCATACTCCAAGCCACGACACACCTGCATGACGATTTGCAGGGCGATATCCAGCGGCATCTCGCTTCGAGCGTTGCTGAGATGCCGCACCACCTTTTGGAGGCTTGGACCACGGACGTACTCCATGGCGAGGTAGAGCCGGCTCTCGTGGCGCCCGAAATCGAGGCTGGCCACGATGTTATCGTGGGTCAGGTAGCCCCCGAGGCGCGCTTCACTGATGAATGATGGCGCGAATTCGGGATCGTCGGACAACTCGCGCCGGTAGACTTTCAGCGCTACGGTCTTGGCAAAACCGCCGGCACCCTCGAAGTAGGCCTTGAACACTTCGGCCATGGAGCCTACCCCCAGTCTTGCCACCAGCCGGTAGGAGCCGAATCGTTGCGCTCCGGATGTGTCGAACGTCTGCATCGTGTCCGCGCCTTGCTTGCTGGGGTGCGTGCGAAATGCCCGACTCCGGACAGTTCATGTCCGGAAATCAGCGTCACCCTATTCTACAATGTGGAGGGCGTGGGAATGCAACAGGAAAGGTGACAACGAGCATGCACGGTCGACCGCGGCAACCCGGCAAGACCGTGCCGGCACTCGAGCGCGGCAGTGGACTTCTCCTGGGGCCGGCCGGCCGGCACCGCGCGCAGGCTGCCCGTGGTCCAGCGCTTGACGCGCCCCGCTCCAAGGTGGTAGAACGTTCTCACGATCCGTGCTCGAGGTGACCTCGGCGAGGGGCGGCTTCGGAAACGAGGAGCAACCATGACGACCGACGAAATGATCGCACTGTGCAAGCGACACACCATGTACACCTGGACCAGGGGTGACGATGTCGACCCCCTGCCGGTCGACACGGCGAAGGGCGTCTATCTGTACGCACCGGACGGAAGGCGGATCCTGGACTTCAACAGCCAGTTAATGAGCGTGCTTATCGGACACGGCCACCCCAGGGTGATCGAGGCTATCAAGAGGCAGGTGGAGAAGCTGACCTACGTCTACCCCGGTACCGCCACCGAGGTGCGTGCCCGGACCGCCAAACTGCTGGCCGAGATCGTGCCGGGAGACATCAACACCTTCTTTTTTACTCTCGGAGGGGCAGAGGCGAACGAGAACGCTGTTCGTGCGGCCCGCCTGTTCACCGGCCGGCGCAAGATACTCAGCCGGTACAGGAGCTATCACGGCGGCACCAACCTGACGATGCAGCTCACCGGGGATCCGCGTCGATGGGCCAATGAGCCGGGCACGCCGGGGATTATCCGGGTGATGGATCCGGTGCCCTATGACTACTCCTTCGGCGACTCCGACGAGGAGCGCACCGAGAACAACCTCCGCTACCTGGAGGAGATCATCCAGTACGAAGGTCCGCAGACGATAGCGGCCATGATCATTGAGACGGTGACCGGGACCAACGGCATCCTTGCCCCTCCCAAGGGCTACCTCGAGGGGCTGCGGGCGCTGCTCACCAGGCACGGCATCTTGCTCATCTGCGACGAAGTCATGTGCGGTTTCGGGCGGACGGGCAAGATGTTCGCTTTCGAGCACGCCGGCATCGTTCCGGACATCGTCACGCTCGCAAAAGGGCTCACGAGTTCCTACGTCCCTCTCGGCTGCATGGGGGTTAACGACCGTATTGCGGCCCATTTTCGCAAGAACGTGTTCTGGGGAGGCCTGACCTACAACGCCCATGCGGTCGGGTTGGCGGCGGCCGAGGCGGCCATTCGGGTCATCATGGACGAAGGCCTGGTGGAGAACGCCCGGGCGATGGGTGCTGTCATGCGCCGCGAGATGGATCGACTCCAGGAGAAGCACCCTTCGGTCAGGGAGGGCCGTTGTATCGGGCTGTTCGGCATGATCGACCTGCAGAAGGACACCCGCGGCACCCGCCTGGCCGGCTACAACGGCACCCATCCCGCCATGGCGCGGCTCGCCCGCTTCTTCCGCGACAACGGTCTGTTCACCTTCGTCCGGTGGGGCAGCTTCATGTGCAATCCGCCCCTCTGCATCACCGAGGAACAACTGCTCGAGGGGTTCGACATCATCGACCGTGGTCTCAAGCTGACCGACGACGTCGTCGAAAGCTGACGTTACTGTCGTGCAGCCAGTGGAAAATGCCCGATTCCTCGCGGTCCGGGCCGGTGCC
>JAJRTE010000095.1 GCA_024278455.1 Myxococcota bacterium | reverse complement strand
AGCCCTCTTGCGGGAAGTCGAAAAAGAAGCCGGGGTGCACGTAGACCCGCTGCTCCTCGAGCAACTCGATGGCCATGGACTCTTCCGTTGCCACGAGCGGCACGCGCAATACCTGATACCATCCTGCCTCGACGGGGACAAGCGAAACCGGGGACGCTGGCCCGAGAAGGGTCTCCAGGTGCTCGAGGTTCGAGGCGATGCGCCGGCGAACGGCCTGCTGGATTTCGCCACGACACGCCATCAGCGCGGGCAATGCCCCTTGCACCGGTGTGTTCACCGAAAGGTAGGCGTCGGCGATGAACTCGAGGCGCTCCAGGGCGCGACGCTTGAGGTCGCCTGGACCATTGACCAGGATCCACGATAGCTTGAGCCCCGGGAGCGCCAGTGTCTTGGACAGCCCGCCGAGACTGAAACAGAGAACGTCGTCCCGGCAGGCTACTGTTCGCACCACGTCCGGGGGCACCACGCCTCCTCGTGGATAGTCGGTGAATACTTCGTCGGAAACGAGCGCGAGCCCATGGCTGTCGCACAGGCTGATCAGGGTCTCCCAGGTTCCGATGTCCAGGTAGGCGCCGGTCGGATTGTTGGGGTTGACGACAATAATTGCCCGCGTCCTCCTCGTGATACGAGACCGCAAAGCCTCGATGTCCACGTGCCACCGGCCGTCGAACCAGGCCGGATAGGGCGTCGTCGCCAGCCCCTCGAGCCGGGCGAGGTGCGGGAACAGCGGGTAGCCCGGGACCGGAACCAGGATGTCGTCGCCGGGTTCAGCGAGGAGTTTGAACAAGAAGCCATAGGCTTCGCTGGTGCTCGCCGTGAGAACCAGGGCATCGGGACACACATCGAGCCCGTGGGCGACCCGGTAGTAAGCGGCGACAGCCTCACGGGCGCCAAGGCTTCCCCGGGGATCCGGACGATAGGTGCACCCTGCAACCGAGGCAAGGGCTCTGCGCACGGATTCCGGATAGCCGATTCCGGTAGCCGTGGGATTGGAAACGGTCAGGTCCGAAATCGGTGTTCCGGACGCCTCGAGGGCATCCACGCGACTCGCGAGGGGAGCGTTCGAGAGACAGGATGGAAGCCTGGAGGAGAACATACTCGTTTCCCGCCATCGGCGTGGCAGGATGGGGGCACCGCACAGGGAACATCACCGGGCCCGAACGCGCGGTCGTGACGCTCTCTCAGCCCCTGGAACCGTTCACGGCATCCTTGAAGGCCTTGCCGGGCGTGAAGGCAGGCGCACTGCTGGCCGGAATCTGGATGACCGCGCCGGTCTGCGGATTCCGGCCCTGCCGGGCGGCCCGGTCGCGTTTCTCGAAACTCCCGAACCCGGTAAAGGTAACCTTGTCTCCCGCCGCTACGGCGTCCATGATGGTGCTCAGTGATGCCGTGACGACCTTCTCCACCGAAGTCTGCGACATGTTCGTCTTGGCCGCTACCGCAGCGACGAAATCTGCTTTTCTCATGATGGCTCCCTGCCCCTTTCTGAGAGTTGGTTTGTTCATTCGGAACCGTCCGAACACGCTTCAAACTTTTACCGCACCTGAAATCATGGGTCAAGCCCGGAATCGTGTTTTTTTTTGGAATTCCGGGAAAAACCGACAACTCTAAAGGAAGGTGACAGAATAAGTAGTCTTTTTTCACCCCGGCAACCCGAGCAACCTCATGCATGACATACGATTCGACGCCGCCGTCCTGGTATTGCTGGCGGTTCTTCCCGAATCCGGCTGCGGGAACCTGCACCCCCCACGAACCGACTACATGCCCCTCGGTCCGGCTTGCCACGCGCCATTCTCCCCCACGGCACTGACTCGAGTCGCCGTGGTGGCCCCGGCCAACTTCACCCTGCCGGGAGAGGCGGTGGTGCGTCTCGAGGGTCCCTTGACGGGGGCGCTGATCATCGGGATCCGAAATCGGTGCGCGTTCGAGTTGGTGCCCGGCCACCTTGCCGGTTCCCGCACATTCCTCGAGGAAACCCGCGCGTGGTACCGGCGTCCTCGCCGCGCGCCCTTCCCTGCCGGTGCGTTCGAGACCCTGGTGAGCGAGAACCCGGCCGACGCCTACTTGCTGGTGTGGCTGGATCGCTCGAGCCGGCCGTGGCTCGTGGACACCGATCTCCATCGCGTGGCTGCCAACCGACTGCTCGTGCAATCTACGGCCCTATTATTCATGCCGAGCGGCAAGGTGGCCTGGGCCGTCACATCGTCTACCGATACGGCGTTCGTGCCTGGCGGCCTTGCGGACGTGGCGCGGGCGGAAGTGCACGCGATAGTGGATGGGATTGTGCGCGCGTTGGTCAGCGAGCCAGCGGGGTCCCTCCGGCGCGAGGGGTGGCGCCGGTCCAGGACGGGGTGTGCCTCCTCTCCGAGCGGAACCGGCCGCCCCGGTGCGGGGCGCCTCGGGAGCTGATCGCTTCCCTCGAAGGGGCGCGGGATACGCCAGGGGTCATCGGCCCGTAAGACTGGCGGTCTCCTCGTCGGCCACGGGGGGGGCCACGACGTCGATGCGTGCCAGGCAATCCCGGCACCGGCGGACCTGCACGGCCCCGGGGTCTCTCTCCAGCAAGGCGTCGAGCAACCGCCTGAGCCCCTCGCTGGATCTAGCATGCCTGAGGCGATCCAGCGCCGTGACCCAGACTCGAGACGGTGCTGCGCGCAGGTCGTCCTTGGAAAGCTCGAGTCCTACGCTCCGGCGGAAGCTCTCGTCGAGGATGATGTGGCGAAACCTTGCGACCAGGTCGAGGAGCAGTGCGTTGTAGTCGATGATCGCACCCGGCTGGTTCCCGTCTTCGACGAGGACGCTGAGACGCGCTCCGCCCACCTGGATGAGTTGGCCCGACTCGAGCGGGACTTCCACGGTCTTGAGACCGTCGGCGAACAGCACGGCGTTGCGTCGAGACTTCATCCACCATCGTCCCCCTTTCCACAGGATACGTGCGTGGTGCCAGGCGACGCGGTGATCGGCGATCACGAGGTCGTTGGTAGGGGACCTTCCGATGGTGAGCCCGGTCTGGGGCACCACGCACTTCAGGCCGGGGTGTGGCGTGATGAACAGGAGGGTGATACCCGACTTGGTGGGAATCGGGAGATCGATGGTGTCCTTGTAGGGCTGTGCTCCTTCGACCGCCTCCTGTTCGCGGGAGCCGCGGACTGGTTGCGCTGCGCCCGCTGCCCTGGGGGACTGCCCCGGCGGCAAGGGGGGCTCGTTTCCTGCCACGGGAACCGGCGCATGGGCGAACTCCTCGAGCGCGACTCGAGGGGCATCCGCATGTACGCGGGATGGCATGGGCTCTTCGACCGTGTCATCGGGAGACAGGGGGACGCCATCGGGGTGAGGCGTCTTGGCGGTCGCATACTCCCCGGCGATGTTGACCAGTGCCCGCTTGTAGGCCGACGGGGCGGTGTGTTCCCGGCTCTCCGGTTCCGGACCCCCGGGAGAAGCGACCGGCGGGAGCGACCCAGGCACAGGATCCTCCCGGGTGGCTTCCAACTCCTCGAGGGAACTCCTGCGGGTCTCGATATCCCCCTCCCCCTCTTCCCGGCGATTTTCTTCGCCAGCCTCCTCCGGCTCCCCCTCCTCGAACACCATCGACAGGGAGTCCTCTTCGCCAGAGGAACCCATGGCACCGCCGTCTTGTGTACGGACCGTCGACAGGGTTTCCGAACTGCGTGGCGGCAGGCGGGACGGTGCGTCGCCGGGATCGGTCGCTGTCTCGATCGGCGGGCCGCTGTCTCCCTGGGCCCCAGTGGGCCGAAACGCTGCTCCGGCACGGCCTTCCTGGACACTGGCTGAAGTCCTCGATGCGTGAGGGGGCGCGCCGGCAGGTCGAACCGTTCCGGGTTGGGCAGTCCACCCGGCGGCCTTCAGGGTCTCCGCCTCCACCACGTCGCTTTCATCGATTTCGATCTCGTCGTCATCGCCGTCATCGCCGTCATCGCCCCTTCGCGCTCGTTCGGCCACGGGCTTCCCGGCGCGCCCGGGACTGGCAGGGGATGGCCGTTTTCCCGGCGGAATGCCGCCCCCCGGCCCCAGACCCTGAACCTCTGCGCCGGTGGCCAGGCGTGCGACGGGTCCTTCGCCCTCGGGCACATCATCCGGCCCAACGACCTCGCCCCACTTCGCGCGAGTGTGGGTCATCCGTGCCGCGCTCGCTTCAATGGCCGTGGAGAGCGCTCGGGGCGACAGGCGCGCAACCGGCCCGACTTCGGTCTGCCGGTCGTCCTCGGCCGAATCCTCGGCGCCGGCCAGCGGCACGACTTCCACCTTGCCGGGTTCGGTTTCGCCGCGACCGGAAGGGGGGTCATCGGGACCCGAGCGGGCCCGGTCTTCGTCGGGCCACTGTTGCGACGACCGGGATGCGGCTCTTCCCGGGCGTACCAGGCCCCGGGCCATGGCAGCGGTGGCAGCCAGCCGGAGGCCAAGGTCCGGCGGCAGGCTCCTCGTGGTGGGCACCACGAACGGCCTCAAGTCGGCGGCCATCCTGGCCGCGCTCGAGTACCGTTCCCTGGACGACAGGGCGACGGCGCGCAGGAGAATGGTTCTCAGGGCCTGGTACGGCCTGGGCAGCAGCTCGATCCAGGCCTCGACCTCGAGGCGTGCTCGCCTGCCTTGCCGGGCTGGCGGCGGGCCTGCGGCGAACAGGGGTTTCAGCGTCATCATTTCATACAGGATGGCTCCGAGGGAGAAGATGTCCGCCGATGGGTCGGCCGGCTTCCCCTCTGCCACTTCGGGCGCGATGTACGGCGTTTCCCACAACGGCACCGTATCCGGCAGGAACCGGCTCTGGGAACGCCCGAAGCCCAGCAGCTTCACCACCCCGGCGCGATCGACCATGATCGCCTTGGGATTCAGGTCCCGGTGAACCAGGCCCAGCGGCTTCCGAGTGAGCGGGTCCCGCGCGTTGTGCATGTAGTTGAGCACCTCGAGCAACTGGGAAGCCACCGAGAGGATCGTCGAAATGGCGATGGGTTTGCCGCTTCCTCGCTGGCGGGCGAGGATCGAATCCAGGCTTGCCCCCTCGATCATCTCCATGGCCAGGCAGAGTCCGGTGTCGTCCTGGTAGAAGTCGTACACGCCCACGATGTTGTGGTGACTGAGCTTGCTGCAAATGACCGCGTGCCGGATCAGTCTCATCCTGGCGTCATCGTGCTCTGGCCTGGGGAGGGGCAGTCGCTTGACGGCCACCAGTTTCTCGAATCCGAAGATTCCGTCCACCCTGGCACAGAACACTTCGGAGTCCGAACCAGACTCGATGTGCGAGACATGGCGGTACCTGCCCGCTTGGAGTTCGATGGCGTGCATCGCTGGCATCCGGATAAAATGGAAAACGCTAGAACTTGGCTACTGAATATGCCCTAGATGCGTCCGGAAGTCAAATGTCCAGCCAGCTTGTCACGCCCAGGTGAACGTGGTAGCCTGGTATCTCGAGGGTACCGTGTTCCGTGCCGGGTTCCGCTGCCGGCAGGTGCCAGTCCTCCCGGAGCTGTCCGCGTGCGGGCAACCTGCCGGAGATTCGATGACAAGGAGGTGTCCCGTGGCGCATGCATTCCAGACGTTGGTGGACATGATCCAGTCGAGCATCGCCACCTATCCTGGCAACCCATGCCTGGGTACGAAGGTGGCGGGACGGTACGAGTGGATCACCTACGAGACGTTCGGGTCGCTTGTCGACCGGCTGCGCGGGGGGCTTGCTGGACTCGGCGTCGCCAGCGGCGATCGTGTGGCGCTCATCGCCAACAACCGGGTGGAGTGGGCTGTGACATGCTACGCCACGGTGCAGCTCGGGGCCACGCTCGCGCCGATGTACGAATCCCAGGCGCGCAAGGACTGGGAATACATCCTGAAGGACTGCGAGCCCGCGGCCCTCGTCGTTTCCACACCGGACATCCTCGAGCGGGTACGACCGCTGCTCGAGGGCGTTCCGTCCATTCGGTCCGTGGTCCTGCTCGAGGGGGCCGTGGAGGGTGTCCACGCCTGGCCCGATGTCCTGGCCAGGGGCGCCGCCGAACCGATCGAGGTCACCACCGTCACACCGGAGACCATGGCTACGTTGATCTACACATCCGGCACCACCGGCCGGCCCAAGGGGGTCATGCTGTCCCACGGCAACATCGTGTCGAACGTCAACGCCATTCACGAAATCTTCCCGGTCGAGCCGTCGGACGTGTCGCTTTCCTTCCTTCCCTGGGCCCACTCTTTCGGGTTCACCGTGGAGCTGCACGTCATGCTTTCCTACGGTGCGTCGATCGGCATTGCCGAACGTGTGGACACGATCATCGCGAACCTCCCCGAGGTACGGCCGACGGTCCTGTTCAGCGTCCCGCGTATCTGGAACAAGATCTACGACGGGCTGAACAAGAGAATGGCAACCGAGCCTCGAGTCAAGCAGTGGCTTTTCGCCGCCGCGGTTTCCAACGCGGCCCACGTGCGACCGAAGCAGCTTGCGGGCGAGCCGACCGGGGCTCGCGGCGTGCTCGATCGCCTGTTCGACCGCCTCGTGTTCTCACAGATCCGGGAGAAGCTCGGTGGACGGCTGAAGTATGCGATATCGGGCGGTGCCGCCCTCTCCCCGGAGGTGGCTCGGTTCATCGACAACCTGAACATCCTGGTGTTCGAGGGGTACGGCCTCTCGGAGACATCGCCGATAGCCACGGCCAACATCCCGGGGGCTCGCCGAATCGGGTCGATCGGCAAGCCCATCCCGGGAGTGACGATCCAACTGGACACGAGCGTCGAAACGGACGACCCGGATGTCGGCGAAATCATCAACTACGGCCCCAACACCATGATGGGCTACTACAAGATGCCGGACGCGACTCGAGAAGTGATGACCGAAGACGGGGGACTGCGTACCGGCGACCTGGGCCGGTTCGACGCGGATGGATATCTCTACGTCACCGGACGGGTGAAGGAGCTGTACAAGCTCGAGAACGGCAAGTACGTGGCTCCCGCGCCCCTCGAGGAGGAATTGCAGCTCTCTCCCTACATTGCCCAGGCGATGCTGTTCGGGGCCAACCGCCCATCCAACGTGGTCCTGGTCGTGCTGGACGTGGAAGCGGTCACGGAATACTGCAGGAGCCTCGGCGTCCAGGTGGCGGACCCCGGGGACCTGCCGGACCGTTCCGAGGTGCGGGAACTCATCCGCCGGGAGATGGCAACACGGAGTGCTGGCTGGAAAGGATTCGAGCGGCCGAAGGGGTTCGTCCTCCTTGTGGAGGAGTGGTCGGTCGACAACGACCTGCTCACGCCGTCGCTCAAGGTGAAGCGGCGCAACGTGGTCAAGCGGTACCGCGACGAGATCGAGGCCGCGTACCGGCGGGTCGGGGCAGGATGATGCGCGTGTTCGTCCAAGATTCTGGCCATCACGCGAAAACTGTTGACAGCGGGAATCGGGTGGGCTATCTAGGCAACGAGTCATCAACGATTCCCCTGTAGCTCAGTCGGTAGAGCAAGTGGCTGTTAACCACTGGGTCGGCGGTTCGAGTCCGTCCGGGGGAGCCATATTGGACCACGCAGATCGTCCGGGCGTTCTCGTGGGCTGGCGGGTAAACATCCCGCTCCCAGGAAACGAGAACCAGCCCGGGCGGCCTGTGCGGCAACGATCGGGAGGCCCCCGTCGCTCCAAGAAGCGGCGGGGGCCTTCGCTATTGCGCCCCGACGACGGGCCGCGCGCTAGCGGGCCACCGCCCTCTCCCCTTGAGTGCCACCCGGAAACCCGCGCAGATCCGCCAGAACTTCGTTGCGTGCCATCCGAAGAGGATGCGGGCCAGGCTTGCGGGCCACGGGCCCGGGCGGCCCGGCGGAAGCGCCCGCGCATCATCGACACGCTGAACCGGGCGCGCCGCTGGCAGGCGATGATCGAGGCCGGCGAGGTCAAGAACGCCGCCCAGATCGCCCGCGACCACAACGTCACGCGGGCGCGGGTCAGCCAGATCATGGCCCTGCTGAAGCTCGCCCCCGAGATCATGACGTACATCGACGACCTCGAAGGCACCGAGGGCTGCTTCCACCTCTCGGAGCGGAAGCTGCGCCAGATCGCCCTGCTCGAGGACCACGACGAGCAGCGGGCCCGCTTCGGGGAGCTGGTGGGGATCACGTTGGCCCCGTCGGCGCCCACGTCGCCCCGTGTCGCGCCCGGGCGGGCGCCGGCGATGGTGGGTGGCCTGGCCGCCGAGGCGGGCGCGTAGGGCGCGGTCAGGGCGCCACGTAGCCGCCCGTCTTTCCAGGCCGGCCGTCGGGGACCAACAGGCCCTTCTTCACCATGTCGGAGAGGTCGCGGCTGGCCGTGCGGACGGAGGCCCTCGTCGCCTCGACGTACTGCTGCCGGGTGATGCGACCGAGTT
>JAJRTE010000094.1 GCA_024278455.1 Myxococcota bacterium | reverse complement strand
GGGGGGTTCCATGGAATGCCTCCAAGCGCTTCTCGTTGCGGTCGGGGGGTTCCATGGAATGCTTCCAAACGCTTCTCGTTGCGGTCGGGGGCTACTCCCTACTCCTTACGCCCACTCCCTTCCCCCGAGTCGTTTGTGGCAGCCCTACCGCGCAAGCTGGACCTGCGAGCCGGATCGCCGCCACGGCAGTGGGGCGAGCGGGGTTGGGAGATGTGGGGCGTCGGGAACTGCCCCGCCTATGCCACGGCCTCGAGCACTGCTGCTCCGGCCTGCCCACCGGCGGCGCACAGGCCCAGCAACGCCGAAGACTTGCCGGACCGGGCCAGTTCGTTGGCCATCGTGATGAGCATCCTTCCCCCGGTGGCGGCGAACGGGTGGCCAAGTGCCACCGACCCTCCGTAGAGGTTGACGTCTTCGGGCTGGATGGTCCCGAAAGCCGTGTCCAGCCCGGCCCGTTCGCGGCAGAAGCTGTCGCTGGCCATCGCCTTGAGCACGCACAAGACCTGGGCCGCGAACGCCTCGTGGATGTCGATGAGGTCGATGTCCTCGAGAGACATGCCGGCGCGCTGGACGGCTTTCGGCATGGCGATGGCTGGTCCGATGAGCAACTGGTCGGCCGGGTCCACCGCGCCGTAGTACCAGCTCCGGAACGCGGCGAGCGGCTTGAACCCGAGGGCTTGAGCTTTTTCCTCGCTCATCAGGAGCAGGGCCGAGGCACCGTCGGTCAGGGCGCTCGAGTTGCCCGCCGTCAGTGTCCCGTTGCGTTTGAAGGCCGGACGCAGCTTCGCGAGCTTCTCCACCGAGGTGTCGCCCCTGATGATATTGTCCCGCAGGACCCGCTTGCCGTCCGGCGTATCCACGGGCACGATCTCTGGCGTGAGAACCCCCTTCTTGAATGCGCTGGCGGCCCGCTTGTGAGACTGGACGGCGAAAGCGTCCTGGGCTTCGCGCGTGATGCCCCACCTGGAAGCCATGCGCTCGGCTGCCTGCCCCATGAGTTCCCCGGTTGTCCGTTCGCGCACGCTCGGCTGCCTGGGCACCAGGTCTCGAGCCGGGCTGATGGATGCCAGGAGCTTGAAATAGTCGCCGGGAGTGGCCCTGCCCCCCATGACCACCGGTGCCATCTTGTGAACCAGGCTTTGCGGCATCTTGACTTCAGCGTTGCTCGTCGAGTCTCCGCCGCCAGTGATGATGACCTCGGCGTCGCCACGTTCGATGGCTGCCACGGCGAGCGTGGTCGAGAGGAGGCTCGAGGTGCAGGCTCGAGTCACCGTCATTGCCTCGACGGCCGGGGGAAGCCCCAGGTCGAGGACGATCTCCCGGCCGACGTTCGGGGCGTCGCTCGGAAGTATCACGCCGCCCCAGTACAGGCTGTCGATCTCCTTCCAAGGCACACCGGTCCGATCGAGCAGTCCGCGGACGGCTGCCACGCCCAACCCGATGGCATCGATCTTGGTGAACGGCCCGAACGCCCGCAGGAACGGGGTTCGCACCCCGCCCACGATGACGGCGCGACGCTTCGGCCTGTCCCTGTTCGTCGTGTTCATGACATTCCTCTTGGTGAAACCCGACGCTACCCCGGCCACACTCGAGGGCGGTCCGGCGGGACGCCGGTTGGTTTTCCTGGCTCCGACGGCACGGGCCCGTCGTGGAACGGGCGACACCGGCGCGGAGGAATCGCCCCGCTCCCCGGTTCGGCCGTGCCCCTGCTCGCGGCGCTCGCTACGCGCCGACGTAGTTGCCGCCACAGATCCGCAACACCTCACCAGACATCCCCGCGGCGCCGGGGCTCGAGAGGAACGTGATGACTTCGGCCACGTCCCGGGGGAGCCCGCCCTGCTGCAAGTTGGCAAGGCGCCGGGCCACTTCTCGAGTCGCGGTGGGAATGGCGGCGGTCATTCGGGTCTCGATGAACCCGGGGGCCACCGCGTTGACCGCGATCCGCCGTCCGGCGACCCGGGGCGCCAGGGCCTGCACGTACCCGATCACGCCGGCCTTGGACGCTGCATAGTTGGTCTGACCCATGTTCCCGCCGATACCACCGATCGACGACAGGCAGGTAATGCGCCCATCCTCCTTCATGAGCGGCAGAAGGGCCTCGTTGAGCCGGATGAGACCGACCAGGTTGACCGTCAGAACGGCGTCCCACTTGTCCGGGGTCATATTCCCCAGGGTCTTGTCCCGCGTGATCCCCGCATTGTGCACGACGATGTCGATACCACCGAATTGCTCCTTCACCGTCCCGGCGACCTTGCCGGGCGTGTCAGGGTCGGCGATGTCGCACAGCAGCGGAGTCCCGCCGATCTCCTTGGCCAGCAAGCCGACGGGACCGTCCTGGGACGGCAGGTCGACGCAGACGACGCGGGCACCCTCCCGGGCGAGCGCTCGAGCCGTCTGGTTGCCTATCCCCTGCGCGGCACCAGTGACCAGCGCAATCTTGCCCTCGAGCGGCCGGACGAACGGCAAATCGCCCGGCATGGGGACCGTGGTCGAGAGGTGCACCGGCTGCCCGGTCACATAGGCGGACCGGTAGGACAGGAGAAACCGAACCGCTGCCTCGAGACGGTCCTCCGCCCCGGGGTCCACGTAGAGAGTCTGCGCGGTGCTCCCCTTCTTGCCGATCTCCCTCCCGACGCTCTTGACCAGCCCGTCCACCGCACGATGGGCCGCCGCGGCCGCTGGATCGTCCCGGGTCGCGGCGCTCCGGGCGAGAATCAACACGCGCCCGCAGCGGCCGAGGTGGCGTATCCACGGGTGGAGAAAATCATAGATGGCACGCAGGTCCTGCGGGCCCGCCATGCCGGATGCGTCGAACACCAGCGCGTGAGGCTTCAGCCCTTCCTGCACCTGGCCGGGTTCGATTCTCGATGGCGGCCGCGCCCAGGCCTCGCCGGCAGCCCGAAACGGCTCGAGACCCGCTTCGTCGCCCACGACGTAGACGTTGGCACCGGCTCGAGCCAGCGTGCCGGCAATACCATCCACCAAGTCCGCGCCGGAACCCGCCCCGAACACCACCGGGAGATTGTGCAAGGGGCGTTCCTCCCATGGCCCTTCACCCCGCCGGAGCTTCTGGGGAAGCGGAATCGGCAGACCAAGCTTCTTGATCAGGTCTCGAGCCGTTCGGTTCGCGCCCAATTCGACCAGGAAATCGCTCATGCTCCCTCCTCCTTCTCTCGATACTGACCGACCATGTACGCGGTCGTCCCTGGAGCGTCGCCAACGAACACCCCACCCTTCCCATCGATGTACACGCCAACGCGAGCAGGCAGGACGATGGGCTTGAGCAGCCGCGCCTCGAACCGCTACAGCCGGCCGGCATCCCCCAACCACAGGTCCTGGTTGAGAGATTCCACGGCTCGAGCAATGCACGAGAAGCCGTGCAGGATGCAGTTCTTGAACCGCGCCGCTCGAGCCGCCGCCGGGACCCAGTGGATGGGGTTGAAATCCCCGGTCAGCAACGCGAAATCGAGCCCCGCTCCGGCCGGAAGCCGCCACTGGGCGATCTCGCGGGCACCGAGCGGGACGGCTGGACGCTCTCGCTTCTCCTTGCCCTTGCCCTCCTCCTTCTTCCGCTTCAACGGCAGGATCGCCGTCACCGTGGCCACCAGGGCGTCAGGCGCCGACTCGGTACCAGTCTCCAGCCTCTGCTCGATCAGCACACGACGGCCGTTGTCGTCCAGCTTTTCCAGGGAAGCCCTCAACATGAGCGGTTCATCGGCCGGGAGCGGCTGCCGGACCTCGAATGCCGCGCCCGCATTGAGCAATTTCGTCATGTCGTAGGGAAGCTCCTCGAGGAGCCTGGACATCAGGGGGAACCCCCACTGGGGGAACAGGTGCGGAGGCACGAACCCCCGGTAGGCGGACGGGTTGCCGCCCACGTGGCGCACGTAGTCCCGGATCAGGTCCGGATGGCGTGGCGCTACCGTGTCCGCCAGCGGGACGAGCTTCTCCGGCACCCCGTTGGACGCTTCCCCCGACGGACGCCGGGCGCTCCTCGCCGTACGCACCAGGGCCGCAATCACCGGCCCCTGCCGAAACAGGTGGGTGGGCGTGACTGTCATGGTCTGTTCCTCCTCTTGACATGAACCCGGACCAAACCCCGGACTGGTCACGAACGCCGGGCCGACGAACCCCGGGCCCCAGGGACACCGGTGAACAGGGCATCCCGCGATATGCGAACCAGTTCCCTCGTCAACCGCTTGGGAAAATCCTCGCCCGCATTCACCAGGTTCGCCGTCATGTCCTGGGCGACGAGCATGACGACAACCATCAAGATGATGTGTGACACGAACGCCTCGGGGTCCACACCGGGCTTGACAAGGCCCGTCGTCTGGTCCATCCGGATGTAGTCGGTGATCAACCGCATCCAGGGCGTGAGGTGGGCGCGGACCGCGGCGCCGACACGCTGGGGATGATCGAGCACCTCGCGAATGACCAGGCGGGCTCGGTTGACGTCTTCCTGGAAAAACCGCAGGAGCGCCTTCACGATCGAACCCAGCCGGTCTCGCTCGTCGGTCGCCGCCACCAGGAGGCGCGGTATCTCCTCCTTCCAGTGGCCCAGCAGCGCCGCAATCACCTCCTCGTGCAGCGCCTCCTTGGAACGGAAATGGTACAGCAACGATGCCTTGCGGATACCAACCGCATCCGCGATCGCCTGGAGCCTGGTCCCCTCGTACCCGTTTTCCGCGAACAGCCTGGTCGCCTCGTGCAGGATGTGCTCCCTGACGTTCTCCGGCCGGCCGGCCCCCTTGTCCTGCGTCACCGCGCGCCTCACGATGGGCATCCCCGTGGATGTCGCCCGTGGGGCTGCCGGCTGCCTGTCCGGCGGTTCCTCGGAAGCAGGGCGGCGGGAAGGCTTGCCCCACCCTCACGAACGACTATCAAACGTCAGGCAATTGCCTACCAGAAGGTAGACAGTCCGTCAAGCCTTTTCTCGAGTTGCGAGCCGATTTCTCCTGGCACCGGACCTCGAGATACCATTCTCACCAGGTTGCAGCCGGTGAGGGTGCGTGGAGTTCCGGGAGTTCGCCCGGCATGCTACATTGATGCCGGGGACACCAGGGAGCCGAGAGGTCTGGCATGCTGCCGGTGTCGCGCGTTCACGAACAACCCTTGGGGCACCGCTGTCGACGCGGTGCACCGCCGGCGCTCGAGGCAGGCCCGTGCGGGATTGGCGGGTGTCCGAGCGCTTCACGAGGCAGGGAGGAACAGCGATGAGACGATCAAGGTGGTTGGCGGGAGTGGGATTCGTGTGGGTGTTGGTGTGGCTGCTCGCCGGCGGCACCGTCTGGGCGGTGCTGCCGCTTCCCACCTACCCGGATTGCGGCAAGGATCGGTCGTTGGCCGAGTGTCCGCCTGACCTCACGCACACGGACGGGTCGTGGAAGGGCGGCACGTGGGAATACGTGTCGTTCATCCCGGAAGACATGAAGAGCCACGTGCGTGTGGAGGAGTGGTCCATCGGCGCGGGCAACGGGTTCGACGTGGCATGGCGCTACACCACGGGCCGGTTCGATGTCACCGTGGCGGTGCTGGACGCCGGCATCCTGTGGGACGAGCGGTCTCTGGTGAACAAGGTGAAGCTCAACACGGGCGAGTTGCCGCTGCCCCTGAACCCGGATGGCTCGAGCTGCGCCGAATACGACTGCAACTGGGATGGACTGGTCAACGTGCAGGACTACGCGGGAGATCCTCGCGTCGCGGCCACGGACGGGGAGGATGTGGCCGACGGCTACCTGGACGCCTCCGACCTCATCGCGGTCTTCTCGGACGGCATCGATGCCGACGGAAACGGCTACGTGGACGACATTTGCGGCTGGGATTTCCTGTGGGACGACAACGACCCCTACGCGAGCAACCGGTTCGACCACGGGTCCGACGTGATGCGGGACATGTTCGCCGAGGGCGGGGAGCCGGACTCGAGCATCGGCTACTGCCCGAACTGCTCGGTCCTGCCGTTGCGCACCGGGGACAGCTTCATCGCCGATGGGGACCGGTTGGCCCAGGGTATCCTCTACGCGACCGACGCGGGGGTAAAAGTGATCTCCATGGCGTCCGGTACCACGAGCAACCCGGCTATTCTCCGGAGAGCCGTCAAGTATGCCTACGACCACGGGGTGCTGGTGGTTTCGGCCATCGGTGACGAGTTGAGCTACCACCACTTGTACCCGGGCGCGTCGGATTACTTGATGGCCGTGCACTCGATCCGCTACTGGCCGCCGACGGACTGGGACCAGGCCCGGTCGTTCCTGGCATTCAACGGGTGCAACAACTATGGCAGCCACCTGACCGTTGTTGGGGCCACCACGGCCTGTGCGACCGGCGCGACAGCCATCACCGCTTCCACCGCGGGGCTGATCCTGTCTCGAGGCCTCGACATGGGCATCGAGCTGCACCCCGACGAAGTGCGCGGGCTGATCCTGAACACGGCGACGGACATCGACGTGCCGCTCTCGGGGCGCACGACCCCCTATTTCCCCAGCCGGCCGGGATGGGACCTGTTCTTCGGGTACGGGCGGGTGAACGCGGGCGCGGCGGTCGAAAAGATGGCCGTCCCACCGAGAGTGCACATCACCTATCCCGTGTGGTGGCAGTACGTGGACGCCGGCGCGACGACCGCCATCCCGGTGAAAGGCTACGTGGCCGCTCCCCGGGGGCGGTACGCCGACTGGGTGCTCGAGTGGGCCCCTGGCGGCGCTCCTCGAGATGACGACTTCGTGGAACTGGCTCGAGGCAGGCGGGACACCCCGTTCGACGGCACGTTGTTTACCTGGCCCATCGCGTCGATTCCTCGAGACCTGCTCGATCCATCGTCGCCGATCGAGCAGGTATTCGCCGAGGACGAGGTGCCGGCGAAGTTCGACATCGCGAATGCCCACACCGTGACCTTGCGGTTGAGCGCCACCGACGATGTCGGCCGCCGGGCGGAGATGCGCAAGTCGTTCTTCCTCCACGATGACCCGGACCTGCTCCCGGGCTTTCCCATGTTCCTGGACGCTTCCGGGCAGTCCAGCCCGGTACTGACCGACGTGGACGGGGACGGGGTGGCGGAAATCGTGCTGGGCACGGCGTCAGGCGTGGTGCACGTGCTCGATGCCCGGACCGGCGTGGACCTCCCGGGCTGGCCGGTGACCATGCCCTATCGAGCCGTCACCGACCCCTTCGACGCGGATAGCCACGCCTACGCCCCGGCCTACATCTCCGGCGAGGTCGAACGAAGCCGCGAGTCGATCGTGGCCACCGTGGCGGTGGGGGACCTCGAGGACGACGGCGAGCAGGACCTGGTGGTGTCGTCCATGGAGGGCAAACTGTATGTCTACGACGCGGCCGGGGAGCTTCGCGCCGGCTTCCCGGTGTCTCGAGATCCGGTCAGCGAGGACCAGACCGGCGAGTACACCTGGTATGACCCCGGCTTCATGTCCTCCCCGGTGCTGGGCGACCTCGACGGGGACGGCGACCTGGAAATCGTCCAGGCGGGCATGGACCAGAAGCTGTACGCCTGGCGCACGGATGGGAGCCGGCAGCCGGGATTCCCGGTCAAGCTCGAGCACGAGGCGTCGGCGACGCATCGCAAGGGGCGCATAGTGAGCACGCCCGCCATCGCCGACCTGAACCTGGACGGCACTCCGGACATCGTGGTCGGGACGAACGAGTTCCAGACCGATCCGGACCCCATTCCAGCCTATGCCTACGCGGTGAGCGGGAAAGGGACCCTGGACCCGAACGGCCCCATCCTGCCCGGGTGGCCGGCGGTGGTTCCCGGGCTGCTCAACGACCTCGTGCCGTGGATCGCCGAAGGGGTGACCATGAGCCCGCAGGTGGCCGACATCGACGGGAGGGGAGCGCCGGAAATCGCCTTGAACGGTACCGCCTCCTGCCCCCATTTCTACGCCGCCGATGCCTCGAGGTCGACCCAGTGCGACTGTGCCGGCCCGGTCTGGCGAGACCCGGCGACGCGGGAACTCGGTGGCCTGGCTTTTGTTTCCAACCCGTGGATCGCCGACATGGACGGAGATGGGCACCTGGAGATCACGGCTGCCATGGCCGGGTTGAACTACGCCCTGGTCCTGCTCAGTTCCACCTGGGTCGACCACATCGACCACTTGATCGGCCTGTGGGATGCGGAAACCGGCCGGAGCTTGCCTGGCTGGCCGGTGGTCATCGAGGATCTGTCGCTCTACATGCAGCCCCGGATCGCGGATGTGGACGGCGACGGATTCCCGGAAATCATCGCCAGTTCGGGAGGCTACACGGTCCACGCCTTCGATATCGACGGGTTCGACGTTCCCGGCTGGCCCCGTCTGACCGGCGGGATGGTCGCCTCGAGCCTCGCGGTGGGGGACGTGACCGGGGACGGGCACAACGAGGTGGTGGCCATGACCCACGAGGGCTACCTCTTCGCCTGGGCCACGGACGGCGTCGCGGGCGCGACATCGGCGGCCAGGGAGAGGCAAGGCGCAGCCGTGCCGCTTCTTGGCGGCTCCGTGCCCCTGCCCACCCGGTAGGCGGTTCACCCCGCCCCGGCCCCGCCGTCGCTCTCCTTCACCTCGAGGCGTATTTCGTCACCATTTCCCCGGATATCCGGCACATACATGGCCTGTCCCACCACCGGCAAGGCGTGGAACGTCCCAGGCACCTCGGCGCGAAAATCGTAGCGTATCTCCCAAAAGCCCTGGGGAAGCCGGTCGAGAAACAGGGCCACCTTGCGGTCCCGGAGTTCCTGGTAGACCCAGGTCCTGCGCCCGGTGTAGTCGTCGCTCTTTCCTGCCGCCGACCCGGCCGCCACCGGGACACCCGCCCCGTCGCCCCCCTCGAACCCGTCCTGCGCCGGCTCATCGCCCCCTGCCGTGACCTCTCCGGCCGGCTGGGGCCGGCCGAACCGCCGGTAGGCCGCGGCGCGACGGATTTCCCGTGCGTACAGGTCCGTGCCGCTCCGAACGTCCACCGCCTCGAACCCGGCCGGCTTGAGATCCTCGATCACCAGGTATTCGTAGTTGTTCTTGGCCTCGAGCGTGACAAGAACCTGGACCCGGTCTCCGCTGTCGATGGTCTCCCCGTCGCCGAGCGGCACCCGGTCGTACACGTAGCCCTTGAGCAGGGTGGGCCGGCCTGTCAGCCTGAAGTACTGGCGATGGACGAAAAGGTGGCTCCCCGACGCGGTGATGGGCTCCTCGAGACTGAAGAACGTGGCCCGGGCCGAGACGTAGAGCGGCGCGGCGCCTCGAGTCCGGATGATCTGGATGGTGTTGGTTCCGTTCCGCACCAGCTTCTCCGGAACCTCGAAGACGCTCGCCAGGTCCAACAGGTCCTGGGCGGACACCGTTTCCTCGGCCACGTCGCGGCCGTTCAGCCTCACCTGGAACGTAACCCCGTCGCGTAGGGCCTCGAGTTCGCCGGTGGCCTGGAGGTAGTCGTTCATGGCAAGCACGACGATGGCCGTGTCTCGAGTGTTGTTCCACCGTGCTCCACGGCGGTTCTCGATGAGCCAGTTGGCGACCGGCTCGACCAGTTCGTGTTCCGGATCGATGGCGAGAAGTGCGCGAAGGGCAAAGGCCGTGGCTTCCACGCCCCCCTCGGACCAGCGCCAGAAGAGACCGTCCTCGCCCCAGTGGGCGCTGCCCATCGCCTCCGCGCCGGCGGAAGCCTGGCCTGGCACGAGTACCGATTGGCCAGGAGCCGTATCCCGCTTCACACCGTTCTCGAGGGCCTCCACGAGCGCCATTGCCTCGTCGCGCTTGCCGTAGGCTCGAGCGGACAGGGCCAGGAGTGCCTTGCCGTAGGCGTTGAGCCGGTCGCGCCGTTCCCAAAGTCTCGATAAGGCCTTCTCCTGGAAATCGGTGGCACGGGAGGTGCGTCCTGGTTTCCGCGGTGTGGAGAGGGCGTGGAGCATCCATGCCAGGAGGTCCGGCTGGTCGAACGCTTCCACGAGTCGGGTGTCGAGGTAGGTCCGTGCCCTGGAGAGGACGCGGTCGCGGACGTGCACGCCGGCCGACTCGGCCAGGGTCATGCCCCACACGACGTAGGCCGTCATGAACGGGTCGCTGTGGCCTTTCTTCCACCATCCCCAGCCGCCGTCGCCGTGCTGGAAGTCGTACAGGCGTGCGAGGCCCGCGTCGATGACCCTGTCGATGGGCGGGGGCCTGTCGCCGTCTCCGGGCTTGCCGGTCACGGCCCGCGCGCCGGGCTGCGGTCCAGGAGGCTCCGCCAGGATCCGATCGAGCGCCTTGCTTGGATCGAGCCCCATGTCTCTCAGGGTCCGCGCGGTGATCACCGCGGGCAGGAACCGGCTCATGGTCTGCTCGGTGCAGCCGTAGGGATAGTGCACGAGGTATGGAAGGGCGTCGAGCAGGGTGACCGCCAGGCTCGGCGTGACCTGGATCGACAGCCGCGTGGTGCCCGCTGCGCGCCGTTTCGGGAGGTCCAACGCCAGGGTGCCCCCGGCGGCCTGGAACTTGCCCGCACGGGAGACGGTCTTCTCGATCCCGTGGGCCACCACGGGCAGGCGCTTCTCCATCGCGTCGGACGCCTCCGCGGCTCGAGCGACCACTTTGAACGTCGCCTCGCCCGGCCGGTCTGCCGTGACGTGCCAGTCCACGCGCGCTTCACCGCCTGCCGGGATCTCCACGGTGGCTCGAGTGCCTTTCGCTTTCCTAGCGCCGGCGGTCACGCCCGTTACCTCGACGCCGGCAGCCTCGAGCGTCACGCGAGCGGTCTGGGGCCGGTCCGTGTTGTTGTTGACCACTGCCGACACCAGGGCACGGTCGCCGGCGACGAAGAAGCGAGGCGCCTGGAGCCGCACCATCAGGGGCTGGGCGGTGCGGATCGAGACCTTGCCCCATCCGAAACGGCTTCCCCGGGTGGCGACTCGAGCCACGCCCTGCCAGGTGGTGAGCGAATCGGGCAGGGTCGCGCGGATGACCGCCTTGCCGTCCTCGATCCGGATGTCGGGTTGCCAGAACGCGGTGGCGCGGAAATCGCTGCGCACCTCGACCGCGACCTCATCGAGACCCTGGCCGGCGACCGCGGTCGTGGGCTGCGCTGGGCTTGCTTGCGTGGCCGTCTTCTTGTCCGCCGGTGCCGGCGCGCGCTTCATGAGCATCGCTCGAGGAGGCGGCCCCGAGGCGGCTTCTGCCTCGAGAGTCATGCCCCCCGCGTTGTCGTCCATCTCCCGGCTCTGTTCCAGGCCCGGAGCGAACGTCTCCACGTCCGTGGGAGCGGATTCCGGGAGTGCTTCGGGCACCGGGTCGAGCTTGACATAGGCACGTTGCGAAAGGGTGTCGTATGTGGCGACGATGTGGGACCTGCGGTCGCCGAAGAAGAAGGGACGCGGGTCCCCGGCAAAGGGCTGTTGGATGTAGAGCACCGATTCATCGAACAGGGCGAAAGCCGCCTGGGCATCCACCGGCGCCCCGTCCGCGCCTGTCGCGGTGAGGGTGAACGTGGCTTCGTCTCGAGGCTCTAACAGGGAGCGGTTTGCGACCACATCGACGGTGATATAGTGTTCGACGGGCGGCACGGTCATCTCCACGGTGGCGGTGTGCAGGCTCACGTCGTGGACGGAGAGGGCGTTCAGGAACACGTTCGGCACGTGTTCCGCGCCGATGGGCAGGGCCAGGAGCTTGACCCGGCCGTCCATCTGTATCAGGCGGATATCGTGGATCTCCTCGGACTCGACGCTGAACAGCACGTACCGGCCGCTGTCGTAGGACGAGAGCATGACCGCGGCCGTCTGTCCTGCCCGGAACGTGTCCTTGTCGGCGATGATCTCGAGGCCGCCATGGTACCCGATATCGGCGCTGCCGTCCCTGGCGCACCACAGGGTCGCCTGGGCATCGATGGTGCCTCGGCCGGGGTCCACGCTGCGCCAGGAGATGGTGTAGAAGCCTTCGCGGGGAGGTCGGAAGCCGAAGGTTGCCTGGCCGTCTCTGCCCGTTTCGACGGTAGTGGTGACGATCTCTTCGTGATGGTACCCCTCTTTCTTGAGCAGCCACGGGCGTTGAGCGGGAGATTCGGGCGGCGGAGGGAACACCGCGTACCGTTCTCGCGCCGCTTCCAGGTCGGCCCCGGTGACTTCGTTCCCACCCCCATCGATCCAGACCTGGTACCAGTGGTCTCGAGTCACCGTGATCGTGCCGGACGCCTGAACCGGCTGGTCGTTGGCGTCGGCCGCGCGGACCCCGATGTCCGCACGTTCGCCGGGCCGGTAGATCTTGTGGGCCGGCTCGAGGTTCACGTCGTACCGTTTGCGGGTCACCCGGACGGTGCCCGAGCCCGTGATCTCGCGGCGGGAGGCATCGGTCACCCGGGCTTCGATCCGGTATTCCAGGTCCTGGTAGCTGCCTCGAGGCGTTTCGAATGTGAGCCTCGCCCTGCCGTAGGCATCGGTTTCGACGACTTCTCGCCGGACCACGTCGCCCGGATATGCGGCGAGGGCGTCCGCATCGAGCGTTCTGTAGAGCCAGGGGAAGTCTCGAGGAACCGCCCAGGTGCGGTGGAACGGCTTCTGGTAGATGACCAGTTCCACCGGCGCGCCGGCGACAGGTCCACCGAAATAGTAGACCGCCTCCACCTCGACTTCGACATCGTCCCCCAGCCGGAAGGTCTTCTTCCGGCCGTCCTCCTCGGGCGTGCGCACGGTCACCTTGAACTCTGGCAGCTTGTACTCCTCGAGACGGAACAAAGTGGCATGCCCGATGGTCGTATCACGCCCGGTATCCCGGAATTCGACGCGGTACGCGCCAAGGGGGTGGGTGGCATCGAGCCCGAGATCGGCCCAGGCGGCCCCGAAGGCGTTGAGCAGCAGCTTGCCTTCATCCACCTTGCTGCCTCGAGGATCGTACACCCGGTAGGCGATGGTCTGGCCGGACGGCGTGGCGTACCGCCGTCCATCGTGGACTCGAGCAATCACCTTCCAGTGGACGGTCTCTCCCGGGCGGTAGGCCGGCCTGTCGGTGAAGGCGTAGAGCTTCCACCGGGTCTCGTTCCCTGGACCGTACACACCATTCGCCGTGGCGAAAGCCTGCCGCTCACCGCTGGCGACAGCGACGAACATGTCCGCGCCCCTCGAGCCATCCGGGAGGTCGAACCGGACCAGGCCGTCCTCGCCGGTCGTGCCGGTGCGTTTCGACCACCGGGGGCGCCCTTCCTTCTTGTGGTGGACCCAGGCACGCACCTCGGCGCCGGGCACGGGGGCGCCGCGGAATACGTCGCACACGTAGGCGACGCAGCGCGCCGGTGACGTCTTGACCACCACCGACACATCGCTCACCAGGATGAGCGCGCGGCTGGACTCCCGTTTCGACCGTGCCTCGAGCAGGTAGGCACCGGTCTCGAGTGGGGCGGGCAGGCGGACCGTCTCGCTGTGCCGGCGGAAGTCGCCGGCGTCGAGGTCTTCGCGGGACCACTCGCGAACCCGGTCGCTGGCGCGAGGATGGATACTTTCGAGCCATGAGCCGGCCCCCGACTGGCCGTTGTCGAACACCACGTCATCGGGCAGGCGGACCCGGTGGAGGGAAAGGTCGATCCGATCGATGTTGCGCCACGTCAAGTGGTATGCGATCTCGGATCCGGGCAGGAACACGTTGGAGACCGAGACCTCGAGTTCCTTGCCGGTGATGGCATCGATTTGGCGTTTCGCGTCGTCGACGAATTCGGATTCGCCGGGGCGGAACTCCGAGAGGAGCCGGCGGTAGAGATCCAAGGCGGCGGGGTAGTCGATCTCCCTGTGCCACCCGCCATCCGCGTCGAGAACGGCCCGGCCGGATCGAGCCAGGAATGTGGCGTAGCGGTACAGGGCCGCGTCGTAGTAGTCAGCTTCCTTGCCCGCCTCGAGGGCGGATTCGAACGCCTCTGGCACGCGGAGATGGTCCTCCCAACCCCCTTGCGCGGCGAGAGTGACCGCGATGAGGTACTGGGCCCGCTGCTTGTCGGAGACGGATGTCGCCACTTTCAGAACGTTCTCGAGGATGTCCAACGGCAGCAATGTGCCGTAGTAGTCGTACCGGTAGTACCCCTCGTTGCGCGCTTGATCGGCGATCTTCCACACCATGCCGACGTAGCGCGTCCGTGCCAGTTCGATGTCTCGAGCGCCGGCCCACCAGTCGAGCGCGAGGGCGTAGTGTTGCCACGCCTGCCACCAGTCGTGGTCCGGCCCGAGCCACCAGTAGTCCCCGAGGGATTCTTGCGCTTCGGCCCACACCCGGTCCCGGTCCTCGACGCTTGCCACCTGGGCGACGAGGGCCTCGAGCCGCTCTCTCGCCTTGTCGAGTTTCGTATCGTCGGCCGTGGCCGTGGCAGCATGGAAACGCCAGGCGGTGTCGGCGAGGCGAAACGTCACCCAGCGGGCCTCCGCCGGGTCGAGGTCCAGGTTGACGGCCTGGGCGTACAGGGCATTGGCCCGGCTGTAGGCACCGCGAGCGTAGAAATGCTCCGCGCTGGCTCTCAGGCTCGAGTAGCCGGAAGAGCCGGCCAGGAGAGAGCCGGCCACGAGACACAGAGATAGGAGGATCGTGATGGGCGCGAGGCGGTGTGCGCTTCTTGTCATGTTCGACTCCCTGCCTGGGTGGTGTCACCTGTTCTGCGGATGGTTCGCGTATTGTATACGGAACGTGGCGCACCAGGATAGTGCGTATTGGCAGGGCAGGATCTCAACAAGCTCGACGAGCGGATGCGGCGAGTCTGGCCGGCCTACGGACAGGCCTCCCAGCAGGTGTCGAAGGCGTCGCAGTCGGCGGCACTCTCGAAGCAGTCCTCGACACACGCCTGGGTTGACGTATCGCCTCGAGGATCGCATGCCGCGATGTAGTAGTCCTGGTAGGCGATGCAGGACGCAGTGGGTGCTCCGTTGTAGGCGTTCTGGCATCCCGAGGCGTCGTCCGTGGAACAGTCGCTCGAGCAGGCCTCCACGTCGTAGCACAGAGTGACCTCGTCCTCCAGGGGTTCCACGCAGGCCAGGAAGCACGCCCCGTCGGTCATGTCTTCCTCGGGGGAACAGGCGAAGAACGCGAACGTATCCTCGGACAGGCATTGGTTGGCCGGGGACACTTCGTACAGGTCGGAGCAGGTCGGAGTCGGGTCGCCCCCGGTGTCCGTGGCCGGACACCCAGCGGCGCTGACGGCCAACAGCGACATTGCCGCTGCGATGGCTGCCCTGAAAGTTTTACGCTCGTTCATTGTCTTCCTCCATCTGACGTGTGCAGTGCCAGACAACGACGCCGGTTCGGCGTCGTCCCTTGCTGTCCTGGAACCGCGACATTCGCGCCCTGCCCGTCCCTCGGAGAACCTGAACCGCGACATCCCTGTCCCCGTCGTCCCTGCAACCTGTATGTTTGCATCCGGCGGGGAATCATCACGTGCGGCATGCGGAAACCACCCGGGGAGAAGCACGAACGCGCCGTCTCTTGCCGAGGATCCGTCAGTGCTCACGTTCAGGTTAGTGCAATTGTCGCACAAAACAGGAGGGACTCCCGGGCAACGGTGGATGGAGCGGCTCCGTGCTGCTCTGAGCGTACCGCTCACTGCCTGCTGTGTCCTTGCCTTTCTCCTCGAACCCGGTTCACAGCCGTTCTCCTATCAGGTATGCTGTTCGGCGTATGCGAACGGCAAGAGGGCAGCTCTTCAACGTGACACCTTGGTAAGAGGTACGCGTGAATCGCGCCAACCGGTTCCGGCCCGCCCTGGGCACATCGGATTTCAGCAAGCTCCGGCGGCGGGGAGCGGGCTACGTGGACAAGAGCGACTTCGTCTCCATGGTCGTCGAAGACGATGCGGAGATCCTGCTCATCCCGCGCCCCCGGCGTTTCGGCAAGACGCTGAACCTTTCGATGTTGAAGTACTTTTTGGAGCGGAGCGAGGAGGACAGGGCGCCCCTGTTCGAGGGGCTGCGCGTCTGGTCCGACCCGGCGGCCCGCTCCCATTTCGGGCGGTACCCGGTGATCTGGCTGACCTTCAAGGATGTGAAGTTCGACGACTGGGACGGGTGCTTCACGGGCATTCGCAATGAGTTGAGCCGGTTGTGCCAGACCCACCGCCACCTTCTGGATCGAGGTGCCCTCACGCCCGAGGCGGCGGAACGGTTCCGTGGCGTGCTGCATCGGGACCCGGAACCTGGGATCTACATCGACCTGCTCAAGGAATTGTCGGAGCAGCTCGCGGCCTACCACGAGCAGCCGGTGGTGATCCTGGTCGACGAGTACGACACGCCGATCCACGCGGCGTACACGCGCGGCTACTACACGGAGGCGGTGGACTTCTTCCGGGCCTTCCTGTCCGGTGGTCTGAAGGACAACCCGTACCTGTTCAAGGGGGTTCTCACCGGGATCCTGCGGGTGGCGCGGGAAAGCCTCTTCTCGGGGCTGAACAACCTGACGGTCTATTCGATCCTGCAGCGACGATACGCCACGGCGTTCGGGTTCACCGAGTCCGAAGTCCAGGCCGTGGTGGACGCGGAGGCGAACCCGGAGGCCATGGAGGCGCTCCGGACCTGGTACGACGGGTACCGCTTCGGGGAGCACACGGTCTACAACCCCTGGTCCGTGCTGAACTACATCGCCCACGACGACCCGTACCCGCGGCCCTATTGGCTCCAGACGGGTTCGGACGACCTGTTGCGGGAACTGCTGCTGACCAGGGGCCACGGACTGACCGAGGACATGCAGAGGCTGCTGTCGGGCGAGGCGGTGCGCAAGCGCGTGGACGAGAACATCGTGCTCCGGGACGTGCACCAGCGCCCTGACGCGGTCTGGAGCTTCCTGCTCTTTTCCGGGTACCTCAAGGTCGAGGCGTGCCATTTCATCCGGCGGCAGCAGGTGTGTGACCTTTCGATTCCCAACCTCGAGGTGCGAGCCGCTTACGAGGACATCTTCTCGGACTGGATGACGGTAGGAGTGGGGAGTCACGACGAGGTGGACCGTTTGACCAGCGCGCTGCTCGAGGGGGACGTGGAGAGTGTGGAGACACTGCTTTCCCGGCTGTTGCTGCATCACGTCTCCACGTTCGACGGCGCGGGCCGGCAGCCGGAGAAG
>JAJRTE010000093.1 GCA_024278455.1 Myxococcota bacterium | reverse complement strand
GGCGCGCCAGCCGGGCGTCGCGTTCACGGACGCCGGCACGGGCAACTCGATGCTCGACTTCGCCGCGATCGTCGACCGTCTCGACCTGCTGCTCACCAGCGACAGCCTCGCGCTGCACATCGCCGTGGCCCGCGAGACGCCTCCCGTGGGCTTCTTCGCACCCACCTCCGCGGCCGAGATCGAGATCTACGGCCTGGGCGAGAAGGTCCTCAGCACGGCCCCGGATTACTGCAACTACAAACCCGACGCCGACACCTCGACCCTGACCGCCGAACGCCTGGTGGCGGCGGCCCTGCGCGTGCTCGCTCGGGAGTCCGTTTCTTGATGGATGCGTCTCGAGGGTGCACTTCCTGAGGGCGCCCGCCCTCCCTATGCTCTGCGCCCGCCGTCGGGCGCCGTATTCCCATGCAGAAGAGTCTCGTCTGGAAGTTCGCCAAGTTGCTCGAGGGAGTCGGCCTCATCGTGGTGCTCGTGGGCGTCCTGATCAGCATCGACCTCGGCTTCAAGGAAGAGGGCCTGGCCTCGATGGCGCAGGAGTTCCGCGGATTGATGGTGGGCGGCGCGATCTTCGTCTCGGGCTACTTGCTCGAGCGTTGGGTGGGGAGTCGATAGGGAGAAGGGTCCAGCCACGCCGGCCGTTGCGCGAGGCTGTATCGGCGTGAGAAGGACCTCCGAGATCCATGGTTTGGGCTCTCCCAGGAGAAAACCCGATTCCTTGCCCCGAGAATCGAGCTCTTGGCCTCAGGTAGTACGGTGGGGCTTGCCTGCCCCAGAACTTCGCTCCTCGCCCCCTTCTCGCCGCCAAGGAGAGATCGATGAACCTACGCATTTCAGGACCCCCCCCCTCTTCTTTCTAGCCCGCGCAAACGATCTCGCCTCAGCTTGGGGGGTGTCTATCTCGTTCTCCTGTCGACCTTCCTCTGGCACCTGCCCGTTCCATCCGCCGCCCAGGGCGGCGGCGACTATCGTCTGCTCCTCGATGAGTTTGCATCGTATCCGTACGGAGAATCCTACGCGATGACCAGCACTCCCGACGGCAAGCAACTCTACGCGGCAGAGGGCGGCACGATCAGCTTCATCGACGCCGACCCCGATACGGCCGGCGCTCAGAACAACTATCGCTTCGAGGTCAAGCGCCTTCCCGTCGGCCAGCGCGGTGTCGTGCCTGTGAGGATGATCCACGACGATGCCTACGACTTGCTCTACATCGCCGGCGGCCGGGATGGCCTGTGGCTGATGGATGCCAGCTTCGACCCCCAGGTCGAGAACCTCGCCTGGCGCGTCGATGACAAGGGGAACCAGGGTGATATCACCAAGCAGAAGAGCCGCAAGTGGTGCGATGATCTGTTTCGCGTCACGCTGGGGCAGGGCACGGCCAAACGCGAATACCTCGTCGCGCTGTTCGCCAAGCGTGACGCCTCGCACCTGTGCTTCTACTGGATGGACGATGTGCGCGCCATTGCACTCGGCGGTGCCGCCCAGGAGACAGGCACCGAGATCCAGTCGCGCTACTTTACCATCCTGCCGACCCGTCCGAGCCCGCCTAGCGCCGCGGCGAACTTCGCCTATCCCTTCGCGATGGATGTGGACCCGCAGTACAACGCGACCCTGGACGAAGACAAGGCGGACATCTACCTGGCCATGGGCCAGCATGGAATCTTGCGCGTGCAGGCACGCCAGGATGCTTCGGGGGCCGTGGTGACCTCGTCGAGTTGGGGGCCTTACTTCGGCGACAACTCTCAGTATGCGCAGCAGGTGGACCCCGAACTGTACGGCGACGTGATGTTCTTCAAGGGCTCTCAAGCGCCGATCGACGCGGGAGCTTTGATGGCGCAGCACGCGCCCTTTTTTCTCGATGTCGCCGTCGACCGTCGAGCTGCTCCGGGGCATCGGCTGTACGCCGCGGTCGACAACGTGGGCGTGGTCAGCTTCGACCTCGAGGCGCCTTGGAGCAGCTTCATCCACGGACCGGGACCTCCGCCCCTGTTCCACCAGGAGGGAGTCAAGACCGCCGTGGCTGGCAAGTGGGCGGCGCGGCTGGTGTCCGATCCAGTCAACCCCAACTTCCTCCCCTATGCTTACACCTTCGCGCGCAGCGTGCAGATCACGGAGACTGTTGTGGACGGAGCCGCTAGCGCGGCCCTGATTGTCGGAGCGCTCCCGACGATGTTCACGAAGAACCCGGCGGATCAGAGTCACGGCCGCAGCCATGACTACGTCGGCAGAGCCCTGGGCGGGATCCCGGGCAACTTGTCCGGTCAGCCAGCTTGGGGCATGCCAGCCTGGGAATCGGAGAAGGAACACGAGTACACGATTGTGTACGACCTCACGGCGGCTCCGACCTGGACCTCGGGGGCCATCAACTCCAATGGCTTCAGTCGGATCGGAAGCGTGGTGCACGCTTTCTCGGGGCAGCTTGCCGACTCGCTCTCCTACTACGTTTCCGGCCAGGCGGATGCGAGCAAGTTGCCCGCCTCCGCGGATGACTAGAACTACGTCCTCGCCAGGGTCGACTACCTGAGTCCCAACCCGCCCACGGGAGTGTTGGCGGGGAGTGGCTGGCCTCCGCCCGGGACGACCACGACCTGGCCGTTCAGCGATCGGTTGACCGTCCGTGATAGGGACTTCAGGCCCGGGCGTCGGTGCTACCGATTCTCCCCCAACCCTGCATTGGGGAACTTGCTCGACACGGGGGCCAACGACGCGGGGCTGCGGGCGGACGGGCCCCTGACGTTGGACCTCGGGGATCCCACGGGACCGAAGATCGTGGCTGACTTCGCACCGACGGGATTGGAACCCGCGGCGGAGCTGCAGGAGAAGTCCCTGGCGGGGACCCATGGCATCCTCTACGAGCCGATGGGAGCGGTGGTGCGCAGTGGTTTCGAGTACCGCTTCGCTCAAGGGCGAGTCGTGGTCAACGGCCGAGCCGTGGCGCGTTGGAGGCTGACCAAGTTCGACCCGGGGGACAAGGTCCTCGGTACGGATCCGAACGCGCAGGTCGATCCGCACAAGGTGAAACGGATCTTCTTCGATGCTCCCGCGGACAAGTTCGAGGGGATCGGCTACTACAACTATGGGGGCGGGTACATGAACGCCACGTACAACTCCGCGATCGGCAAGAATCTACTGTTCGCGACGTTGCTGGGGTCGCCGATGGGATGTTGGGTGCTGGATATGGATCGGCTGATCGAGTTTCTGGACAACACGGATCAGAACGCTACGACCGTGCCTGACCAGCTGCTCAAGCTGGGGGTCGCGCCTTGGGACAGCGCCGTTGTGGGGGAGCT
This sequence comes from Myxococcota bacterium, assembly GCA_024278455.1. GTDB lineage: Bacteria > Myxococcota_A > UBA796 > JAJRTE01 > JAJRTE01 > JAJRTE01. Next base: position 3,094 of record JAJRTE010000093.1, on the reverse strand, counting down.
GACCACGCACCCCGAGTTCTGGAACTTCCCGGACCACCGAGACACAGGCTCCGCGGGGGTCGTCGACTTCTTGACGGATCCGAACGTTGTGGAGGATGAGTACGGCATCCTGCAGGGCGGCGTGCGGTCGTTGTATCCCGAGATCTTCCTAATGCCCGGGCCAGACGGCACGGATCGCTGGATCCTGGCGGTGCCCTGTGGGCCAGTCTATTGCGACGAGACTCTCGCGTACTTTCAGAACGCTCCGGAGTCGGGTTGGGTTCCGAATGACCCTTTCAGGAGCACGGCCGTTGCGCCCTACACGATGCCCGGATTGCATCACATGATGATCCGGTTCTTCGATATCACGGATGATTCGAAGTTCGCGTTGAACGACCCTCTTGCTCATGGTGTCTCCGGCTCACCGGACCTCCCCGCCTGGACCATCATCGGTCCCCAGGCCGTGGACGGAAACCCGGTCCTCAACACCACCGGGCTCGGCGCCAGCGGAGTGACCGACGGAGACTTCCGCCCCAAGGGCAGCAGTGCCAACGACCTCGAGATCGCCTCGGTGACGGACGCCGCGGGAGCCGAGAGGTTCTTCTGCTTCGTGGCGGACCTGGCGGGCAGTGTACAGGTGTTCGAGATCACGGACATCCTCAGTACGCCGCCGGATCTGCCCGCCGGTTCTCCGGGGCGCGTGCACTACGGAGGGACTCTGAGCATTCCGACACCCTTCGCCACGCGGCTGACCAAAGATTCGATCGCCGATGGCAATCCCGCCGGCGCCTGGTCCCTGGAAGTCGATCAGGTGAGCTTCGTCGATGACGACGGCGTGCAACGCGACCACACTTACGTCTACGTCTCGGTGGCGCGGGTCGGAATCGAGGTCTACCTGTTCGATGTCAACAAGTCCAACCCGACCGACCGGCTGCGGTTCATCGACTTGATCCAGACGCCAGGTGAGGAGGGCTACCTGCACTTGTGGGAGGGCGATCCGCCCATCGTCGAGAACGAGAACTACCCTTCCATTCATACCCCGAGGAATGGCACGACGGGCAAGAAACTCCTGTTCCTGGGCAACTCGCGCGCCGGCTTGCGCATCTACGGCTACGAGGAGTAAGTCATGAAGTTCACGTCATTCATGGAAGGTTCGGGAACTCGGTACCTGGTCTTGGTGCTGGTCGCAGCGGGCCTGAGTTCATCGTCGGGAGCGCAGAGCGTGCTCTGGGAGAACATCGGCGAAGCACAGGATTCGGTCTTCGCGGGTGGCTTCGTGCCGATTGGAGATGTCAACGGAGACGGGACGGTGGACTTTCTCTACGGCCTGCCTGTCTGGAATCGTCACACGGTCGTGTCCGGTGCTGACTGGTCGGAGTTGGCTTCGGTTCACGTGCCCGACATCAACATCGCTCACCAAAACCACGGTGGCTCGGTCTGCGCACTCGGCGACTGGGATGGCGACGGAGTTCCGGACTACGCCGTGGGAGCTTCGGGATACTCCCCGACGATCGATACCATGCTCTGGGCGGGGATGGTGCGCTTCTACAGTGGAGCTACCCACCAGTTGATGGCGGAGATCACTCACAATACACCCGATGAGGGTCTCGGGGTGCGAGTCTTCGGACTGGGTGACATCACGGGCGACGGTTGGCCGGAGATCGCTATTCAGGGGGATCAGGGCTTGGAGAAACTCTGGATCTACAGCGCACCGAACGCGACCTTGCTGCGAGTCATCGACTTTCCTGCCGCGATATTCGACGTTGAGGTGGTCGAGGACTTCGATGGGGATGGATGCCGGGACTACTTCATTGGCGAGGGAGGGTACAGCGCTTGGGCCGGTTGGTCCCAAGGTCGAGTCGTTCTGATGTCGGGCGCGACAGGTCAGCGGATTCGGACTTTCGAGGGCCGTCAACAGTGGGAGCAGACCGGCAGATCTGTAGCCGTCGGCGGCGACTGGAACGGGGATGGCTGGACCGACATCGTCGCAGGCGCATCTGGTGGCAATCAACAGGGATCCAGCAACAACCCGATGGGCGTCTACGTCTTCTCCGGCATCGACGGCACGATCCTACGGCACTTCGACGGCCTGGACTACGTGCCCGAGGGCTCCTCCTTCGGCTTCGACGTGGACTCGGGTCACGACGTCAACGGCGACGGCTTTCCCGACCTGATCGTGGGGGCGCCGGCCAACAGCGCGCTGATCCAGCGCGGCGGCTCGGTGCAGGTGATCTCCGGTCGCACCGGCGCCCTGCTCTGGCAGAACTTCGGCTTCCTCCAGGAGCACTGGCTGGGCTCGGACGTCTCGATGATCGACGACCACGACGGGGACGGCCTCGACGATTGGGTCGTGGTGGACATCGCCTGGGACGGACAGGCGTCGTACTACGGCGCCATCGACGTCTACCGTGGTGCTGCGGGTGATCGCTGGAAGGCCTGCGGCACGAACGCGGCTGGCGCGGGTGCTCCCAGCGCACGACTCTTCGCTGCCGGCCCGATCGGGATCTCCGACAACGGCTTGCAACTCTCGGTGGAGTCCGCCCCGCCGGACACCCTGGGGTTCTTCTTCACGGGAACTCCGGCCAGCGCGACTCCCTTCGGGCAGGGCCTGACCTGCTTCGGCGGGCTGGTGGCGATGGTGCGGATGGTCGTGACCGACTCCTCCGGCAACGCCTGGACGCCCTTCGACCACACCTTACCCCCCTTCGACTGGCCGCCGCTGGTGGTCCACGCGGGCGACACCCGAGCCTTCCAGTTCGTCTACCGCGACCCCGCAAGCGGCCGCCGCGACGCCAGCGATTCGGTAGTCGTGCAGTTCCTGCCGTGAGCTTGGAGAGGCGGTTTGTTGTCCTGACTCCGTACACCCACTGGGTACACCCACTGGTGACGGGGGTCAGTCGTCCTCGCTGAACTGCAGCGCGTGGAGGCTCGCGTAGAGGCCGCCCAGCGCCAACAACTCCTCGTGCGTGCCGGACTCGCGTAGCTCGCCGTGGTGCATGACGAGGATGCGGTCGGCGCGGCGGACGGTGGAGAGGCGGTGGGCGACGACCAGGGCGCTGCGGCCCTCGAGCAGGCTGCGGGTGGCCTCCTCGATGCGGGCCTCGGTGCCCGAGTC
>JAJRTE010000092.1 GCA_024278455.1 Myxococcota bacterium | reverse complement strand
TCGCGGGCCGCCGGGGCGTCGATCATCGGGAGGGCCAGGTGTTCGTTCAGCCGATAGGCTCCGGCTCCGAAACGGGCGGTGTCGTCGTAGGGCCACTGCCCGCCGGCCACGTAGCCCGTGGTCGGGCTGACTAACGAGCCGTACCTGGCCGCCGTCCCCATGCCCCAATCGAAGTAGTTGAACGTCTCGCCGCCGTCCCTGGAGGCGGCGACGCCGTCGCCGTAGGACCAGACCTTGGCCCACATGCCGATGAGGTACATCGTTCGAGCGTCGACCGCGTCCACGTCCTGGTAGGCCGATGCCAACCACCGGTCCTTGCTCGCCTTCCACGTCTTGCCGTCCGTCGTGTAGGAGGCACCGGCGAACATGTAGAACATGCCCATTCCTCCCGCCACCGCGTGCGTCGCGTCCCCGAACGACACGTCCATGTAGGTGGCGCTGGGCATCCCCTCGACCTGCTGCACCCACGTCCTGCCGCCGTCGGGCGTCCGGAAGATCACCGGGCCGACGCCGTCATTCCCGCCCGCCACGTAGCCCACCTGGGCGTCCAGGAAGTCGACCCCCATCAGGATCGTGGCCAGGTTCTGCTTTTGTACCGTCCAGGTTCCGGCCGACGCCGCTCCAGGCTGCCAGCCTGTCATCAGCAGCAATCCCGCCAAGGGAGCAATCGCACGCCATCGCTTCGTCTCCATGGTGTCTCCTCTCGTGATAGTGTGGTTTGGGCAGCCGGAGAAGCGGCCGACTACCGGGGGAAAGAACCGAGATTCTCCCATCTTGCAAGGGTAGCATCCGGATTCGTCACCCCCAAGCGACTTTTCGTCGGTGGGGTACCGAGCGTTGACCGATGTTGACCATGGTTGACCTCGCTCGTCGACCCGGATTCTGGACCGCCCCCCCGTGCCGGCCGGTCGTCCTGTCGGGAACACCCCCATCCATCCACGAAAAACCAACGAGAAATCATCTGGTTACAAACCCGTGTCCACATGACGGGCGCATGGCATGGAATGTGCAGTTGATCTTTATCGCGGGGGTTCCCTTGTGCCCGCACATTCACTCGAATTCGGAGGCAATCATGAGATCCAGTAGCGTTGCCTGTGCAATCGGTTTGATGTCCATCATCGGCTCGGCGACCGCGTCGGCCAGCGAGGCCGGTGTGTATGATGGGACCTACGACCTGGCGTTCGGGGAGACCTACGTGGTGGTGAGCTGTGCATTCTCGAACTTCGCCGGCGAGTTCACCCGGGAAACGCCAAGACTCGTCACGATCCCGGAAGGTTCGGAGTTCCCGGAAGAAGTCATCGCGGAACTGGCTGCTCTGACCGATGAACACATCCAGGAACTGGGTCTCGACAGGTTCAGCGCCCGTCTTGCCGAGGAATTCGCTGACACCTTCTACGACAAACTGCAACGAGAGATCGATGTCGAACTCGAGACCTACCCCGACCAGATGACCGTGGTCATGAGCGATCCTCTGGAGGAGTTGCCCTACATGTACCTGTTCGATGCCGGGTTGGTCGACGAGGCGACCGGGTGGAGCGTGGAGACGGAAGGCCTGATGCGAACCAATGTCGGCGCCTTCGGCATCGAGCCGGTTGTCGCGTATGACTATGACCTGGCGTTCGACACCACCGTTCTCGGCCTGCTTGTCACGCGCGAGATGGGCGGCATCGTGGATGAAGAGCAGGGTATTTTCCGTTGGGCGACTCGAGTCGTGGCGGTCAATCAGATTACCGAGTTGATTCTAGGGTGCAGCGCGAGCGGCGTGGCGCCGTTCGGTCTGTGGCTGTCGGCAACCGACGAGCCCGACGTGGCGGCAACGCCGATTCCCGAGCCTTCGGGAGACGACGCTGCCCGCGCCTCGCGAGCTGTTCGGCATGAACCAGGTCCTGCGCGAGAACTTCGGGGGTCGGGAATCGGCATGGTGTCGAACGTGGGCATCATTCCGAACGACCTTCTCCCCGAGGGTGCCGAGCCTGCTGTGAGGACCCTCGAGGCGGCGCTGGACCGGGACTGAGCCGGTGCTGCGCTGCTGGCCTATGGGGCGGGAACGGTGTCAGGGGTTTGGCCGGACGGTCACCTCGACCCCGTAGTGGTCGGAAAGTCGTGTTGGCTCCGCCTGCCCTTCGATCGTTATCTCCTCATCCATTATGCGGGTGTACTCGAACGTGAGTCCTTCCGGACAACCGTTGAACATGGCGTGATCGATACGCTTGTTCACATCGGACCCCGCCAAGGGGTTGTCCTTGCACCAGGTGCAGGTGGTGTCATCCCAGAACGCCTGGTAGCCGGCTGCGCCGAGGGTGCGGAAGTTGTCCGGCAGTTCTCCGGTGAGGGATGCGGTTCCGGGGCCGGTGTTCAAGTCGCCCAGGAGGACCGTGCACTGGCCCGGCACGGCGGCGTCGGCCAGGGCCTGAACCTGGGCCGCATGTTCGTCCTCCCAGCTCTCGAAATCCCGCCCGGGAGGATAGGGCACCACCCCCAGGTCCGCAGACAGGTGCGTGCAGATCGTGTGGTAGCCCGCGATGTCCGCCGCGATCATGCCGCGTTTGACCAGCAACGTGTCGTGGGGAACGTAGCGTGCGTTCTCGAGCGGGTACTTGCTCATCAGCAACAGACCGTTTCTGCCGTCTGACACGAAGTCCTGCGCACCGCCAAGCGCGCATCCCGTGGGGTTCGACGTGTTGGCGGCCAGGCAGCGCTTGCAGTCGTCATCCAGAGCATCGTATTTTTTCTTGCACGGTCCGGCCGACACGCATTCTTCCGCAGAGATTCCCTTTGATGAGCACTTTTTCTCGACGCACCTCTTCAGGAAGTAGGTCCGAAGGGGTCCGCACGGCGTCGTGGGCTCGCTGGTGTCTGTGGTCACTTCCCGGAACGTGTAGGGGTAGGCGTCCTTGAGCGTGCCGGTGATGGACGCAGCGTCGTCGTCGGTCCACACTTCTTGCAAGCAGATGACATCGGCGCCGATCGTGGCGAGATGCTTTTCGATCAGTGGCAGACGTTCGGCGGCCAGTGCGACAGCGCCGTGGGCAAGGCCCGTGTTGTACGTTGCGAACGTCATCTGCGGGAGCGTTGGGACCTCGGTCTCGAGCGGCTCGGGCGTGGCGGTCTCGAGGACATCTGTGGCCGGTTCCTGCGCGTCCGGCGTATCTCCCGGGGTCGTCTGTCCTGCCCCTTGCACCTGGAACAACACGGCTGACGACACGGCCAGGGTTGCCGGCAGAAGCGGAAATCGTGCGGACATCTGGGCCTCCTCGTAGGAATGGGTGGAAACGCGACAACGCAATGTCGTCTGCAGCAGCCACCAACCGCATACGACATTTGTGGTCGAAACGCAATGGCGTTCTGTGCCCGAGCGTTGTGCGAACTCTTGATTGCAGGTACAATACCGAGCAGACGACGGCTTCCTCAAGACCCGTTGCGTGGCTTCCACGACGGCGATCGTCTACCGGCTCGCACCACAAGGGAGGGAACATGAAAAGTCTCGAGAAAAGCTTTCGCCACAGCGCCATGCTCCTGGCGCTCGTTCCCCTGATCGGGTTCCTGATGGGGATCGAGTGCTGCCACGGCATCGACCTGGACGGCGACGGGTGGACCCGCCTCCAGGGAGACTGCAACGACCGGGACGCTTCCGTCAACCCGGGCGTCCTCGAGGCGTGCGACGGGATCGACAACGACTGCGACGGTGACATCGACGAGGGGTTCGACGCCGACGGCGACGGCCTCGCCGACTGCTTCGACGTCGAGGAGTGCGACGGTGTGGACAACGACGGCGACGGCAAGATCGACGAAGGATTCGACCTCGACGACGACGGATACACCACCTGCGGCGGCGACTGCGACGACGCGGACCCGGCCATGCACCCGGACGCGCTCGAGCAGTGCAACGGTATCGACGACGACTGCGACGGCAAGGTGCCCGAGGACGAAGCCGACCTGGACGGCGACGGGTTCGCTGTCTGCGAAGGGGACTGCGACGACGCGTCGGCGTCCGTCTTTCCGGGGGCCGCGGAGCAGTGCAACGGTATCGACGACGACTGCGACGGCAAGGTGCCCGAGGACGAAGCCGACCTGGACGGCGACGGGTACGCTGTCTGCGAAGGGGACTGTGACGACGCGGCGGTGACGATCCATCCCGGCGCCAAGGAGGTATGCGACGGGGCCGACGACGACTGCGACGGCCTGGTCCCGGAGGATGAGGCAGACCTGGACCTGGACGGGTACGCTGTCTGCGAAGGGGACTGCGACGACGGGGACGCCGGAGTCCACCCCGACGCCTACGAGGACCCGGTTGACGGAATCGACAACGACTGCGACGGGACCGTGGACGAACTATACCCGGTCACCCTCTACACCATGGTGACCCCGTGCACGCTGGCGGTCATCGACTCCACCACCCTGACGGTGGAGACGGCAGGCAGCATAGGGGCCGGCGGCGAGGATTTCACCTACTCCGCGGACGGCGTCCTCTATGCAACCGCGGACCAGGACTACTGTGGGGTTCACGGATCGGCCGACGCCCTCTACACGGTGGATGCCGCCACCGGGGCCGGCGCCCAGGTGGGCCCCATCGGGTACGGTGACGTCGATGCCGTCGCCTTCGCGCCGGACGGCACGCTCTATGCCTGCGACGCCCGGACGGACCAGTTCCTCGAACTCGATCCCGCCACCGGGGCAGCCACCGTCATCGGCCCGCTCGGGTTCCCGTTCATCGGCGGCCTGGCCTTCTCGCCCGGCGGCGTGCTCTACGGGACCGACATCAGCGGGGGAGGCGGGGGGCCTTCCACGCTGGTCACCATCGACGTCGAGACCGGCGAGGCCACCGCGGTAGGACCGGTGGGGTTCAATACCGTGGAGGGCATCGCCTTCACCCCGGACGGCACGCTCCTCGGCATCTCGGACTACCTGGGAGGAGGCACCGGCCAGCTCATCGTCATCGACACCGAGACCGGGGAGGGAACCGCTATCATGCAGGTGATTACCTCGGGCAACATGGACGGATTGGTGGCCGTGCCCATGCCGTAGCCCTTACCACCGGAGTGGGTTTTGTTTCGCGGACGCCTGTAGGGGCGCATGGCGGCGTACCCCAACCGGCCGCGTCCCCTCCGCGCCCGTGCCGCCGCAATGGATTTGATTGCAGGGGCGCATGGCGGTGCGCCCCGCTGCATCCCCCTGACAGCGGCCGTGGCACCGGAGGGGCGGGTCTGAGACCCGCCCATCTCCCTGACAGAGGCCCCCTCCGCAACCGGGCGCGTGCGCCAGAAATGATCCCCCCCGGGACGTGGGGGGGACAGGGGGGGGCAGTCGCCCCTGACAGAGGCCGTTGCACCGGAGGGGCGGGTCTGAGACCCGCCCATCTCCCTGACAGAAGCCGTTGCACCGGAGGGGCGGGTCTGAGACCCGCCCATCTCCCTGACAGCGGCCGTGGCACCGGAGGGGCGGGTCTGAGACCCGCCCATCTCCCTGACAGAGGCCCCCTCCGCAACCGGGCGCGTGCGCCAGAAATGATCCCCCCCAGGACGTGG
>JAJRTE010000091.1 GCA_024278455.1 Myxococcota bacterium | reverse complement strand
CGTGCCCTGGAAAGTCTCGGCTCGAGCTTGTGGCCGCTCTGCCACCTCCTCCTCGCCTCGTGGGGCCTCGTCGTCTTGCTGCGCCTGTACAACCGGTCTCGAGTCGTTCCCGTGGCGTTGGTCCTGGGCCCGTGGCGAGAACGGGTCTACTCGCCGTGGCTGCTGTTCTGCGCCGCCCTGTGCGCCGTCGTGGTCGCCTGGAGGACGGCACGACTGATCCCTGCGTTGTTTCGTCTCGCCCTCGGCGCCGCTTGTCGGATCCGCCAGGCCGGCCCGGGCGCGCCGCACCTCGATGCGCCTGCCCACCCCCGGCACGTCGAGGACGGGAACGCTGACACGGCCGGAAAACCGGACGAGAACGGAGAGGGCGCGCGCGCCGCCCGCGAAGATTCGGTCAGCGGTGGCGACCCGGCCCGAGCGGGAGGCACCGAGTCGCCGGTGGCGGTGCCCGGACTGGCCTGGCCCGACCTGGCGCTTGTCGCTGGCGTTACCGGGGCGGCGTGGATGGTGCTGGCCCGGTTTCGGGCCGCCCGCAACCCCCTGGGGACGTGCGTGGGCATGGACGCGCCCACGTTCCTGGGCGATATCGTGGCGATAGGTATCGGGCGGTGGGATCTCTACAACACCGACAAGCGCATTCCCTACCCCTGGGTGAGCGCCAAGCTCGCCGACATCACCGGCATGTCGTACCTCGAGGCGGGCCAAGCGGTGTCGTTCGTGAGTGCCGTGCTGCTGGTGGCGGTGGTTTTCCTGCTCGCGAGGGCCTTTGCCGGGCGGCTGACCGCGGTGCTGGCCGCGCTGGTTCACCTGTGCCTGCCCGTGCTACATCCCTACGCCGTCCAGACGACGAGCTATGCCTTTTTCTATCTCGTGTCCGGCGCGACGGTGGCGCTGTCTGCCTGGGCTGTGGTCACCGGGCGGTCCAGGTGGTACCTCCTGGCCGGGGCGATGGCCGCGATGAGTGTGGCCACGCAGATCAAGGGGCTGACGGTGGTCGTGCCGGTCCTCGGGGTCGTGGTGCTGGCCACGCTGGTTCGACGGGGCCGCCGGGCGGTGGCGCCGTTGTCCTGGCTGGCCGTGCCCGTCGTGGCCAGCATGGTGGCCTCGAGCTGGTTGCCGGTCCGGTATACGCCGTTGTCGTGGCTGATAGCGCACCACCGGGAGGAAGTCCACCAGGACATGCCCTTCGACTGGCCTGAGACCGTCACCCCGTCACTCGAGTCCCCCTCCCCCCTCTCTCCCTGGCTGCCACGCTTCCTTCGTGGCGGGGAACTCGAGGCGCTGAGCGGTGTGCTGCTGGCGCCTGCCAATGCGAACGTGGTGGTCTTCCGGGAGCATGGGGAACGGCACCGGCCGACGCCCGTCCTGCTGTCCGGGACCACCATCCCGCCGCTTTCCGTGCGACTGGCCGGGAACGTTCGGGGATTGGTGCAGTTTCTCCCCGAGAATCACCTGTTCTTGGTGCTGCTCTTGTCCGCCGGTGTCTTCGGGGCGTTGCTGCCACTGCCTCGAGGTCTGCCGTGGAAGCGGGACGTGGTGGGTTGGGTGCTGGTTGCCGCGCTCGGGTCCGTGTGGGGGTCCCTGTCGCTGAAGTTTCACATAAGGTACCTGCTACAGGCGCTACCAGCAGCGTCGATCCTGGTCGTTCACGGCGTGCAAGTGGTTGCCCGGCAGTGGGTGGGGCGGGGGCCTCGAACAGTGTACCTGGGCACGAGCCTGCTCGTGGCCTGGCTCGTGGCCTCCCTGGGGGCGTCGCTGTTCTGCCAGTCGAGCCGAGTGTGGCTGTCCCCATCGTTTTCCCTGGCCAATACGGCCGGATGTATCGGGATCCACGACCAGGAGAACAATACGGCACAGGGCTGGGCGGTGATGAAGACCGCCGGGTGGCTGGATCGGAACGTGCCCCGAAACGCCGTCATCTTCGACTGTTCGCCGATTCCCGTCTGGCACTACCTGCCGGAGGACTCGAGGTTCCCACGGCCCGTGGTGGACGGCGAGCGTTTCCGGGCTTGCCAGGCGCTGATCGCTCGAGTCGGCGCTGGGGCGGTTCCGGAGCGACCCACGTTCGTGGTGGTAAGCGACGTGTCCGAGTACCGGGGGCCCGACACGCCGCACAGTCGTGACCTGTGGACCCACGCCGAGCGGTGGACGCTGGTCTTCGGGGCCAACCCCGAAACCGGGCAGGTGCTCGAAGATCCGGCGCGGTATCGGGCCACGCACAATGCGGTACTGGTCTTTCGCTCATCTGGATGAGGTGTGGCCTCAGTGCCGTTTCCGTCTTCGGAATGGCAGCTTGAACCGGGAAAGTCTCAAGGTCCGGTCGCTGTTCGTGGGGGAGGTGTCCGGGGCGACGGCCGTTCGCGGCCGCAGTTCGCCGGTCGCCACCTCCACGCCTTCCACACCGTTGAGCGCCTTTTCCAGGCGTTCCATTGCAGCCTCGACCTGGGGTTCGGCGACCGCGCGGAACCGGATGCGCACGATCCGCTCCCCCGGTGGTTCTGCCGCCACCTGGATAGCCATGCCTTCCGGCTTCAACATCTCGAGGATCCTGGGCCACGAGGTCAAGCGCCGTGCCGGATCCTTGACGAGCCCGCCGCGGATGAATTCCGCCAGTCCCCTCGGAAGCTGGGGGCGCATGCGCGAGATGTCCGGTGGTGGCTTCCGCACATGGGCCTCGAGCAGGCGGTTGAGCGTGGGTTCGCTGAACAAAGGCTCTCCCATGATCATCTCGTAGGCGACAACGGCCAGGGAGTAGATGTCGGCCCGGCCGTCGATCGGTTCGCCGAGCGCGGCCTCCGGGGCCATGTACCGCGGACTCCCTTCCACGATGGAGGCCCGTCCCTCCTGGCTTCGTGGGTGGACGCGATGGGCGATACCGAAGTACATGAGCTTCACCCGACCGTAGGCATCGATGGCACAGTTGGCCGGCTTGACATCCCGGTGCACGATGCCACGCCTGTGGGCGAAATAGAGTGCGTCGGCGACTTGGTAGAGAACGGCCATGGCTTTCTCCGGAGGAAGCGGACCGCTGTTCTCGAGCAGGGTTTGGAGGTCCTGGCCGGATATCCGTTCCATGACGATGAAGAAGGTCGCATAGGCCTCCTCCATGTCGTACACCTGGACGATGTTGGGGTGGTTGAGGGAGGCGATGGTGCGTGCTTCCTGGAGAAAGCGGTCGCGGAACGACGTGTCGAAAGCCAGTGCGTGGCTGAGCATCTTGATGGCCACGATGCGGTCCAGGCTCGGATGGACCGCGGCGAATACCTGGGCGGTCGCTCCCTTGCCTATCTTGCCGATGAGCCGGTACTTGCCGACCTGCTTGATGCCGTCGCCCTCATCGAGCCGGCGTCCCAGGAGGACGGTGAGGAATCTCGCCAGGGGTGGCGTGGCCTTGAGCAACGGCTCGACGCTCTCTCGAGCGAGCGCCAGGGTGACCACGCGGTCTTCCGCCAGAACGTCGGCGACCCGCGGCTCACCGGTCAATAGCGCCATTTCGCCGAAGATGTCCCGCGGGCCGAGCCTGGCCACGAGCCTGGTCTCACCCCGGTCGTCGAGGAGCGGGACCTGCACGCGCCCTTACTGGATCACGTACATCTTGTCTCCTGGATCCCCCCGGCGGATGATCCGCTTGCCCGGCTCGAAAACCCCGACCTCGATCTGCCCGGCGAGGGCCTCGAGTTCGCCTGGTTCGATGGCGTTGAACCCCTTGACCGTGGACAGGAAGTCAACGACGGAAACTGGGTCGGATTTCATGCCTGTGTTCCTCTCGTCGCGCGTTCGGGCCCCGGCGGTCCCGGTGGCGAGCAACCCTTACGACGCACTGGTTCCATACTCTCTCAAAGCATCGATTGCACCGCTCGTGCCCATGACGAGCAGCCGGTCCCCTGGCTCGAGCCGGACATCCGGTCCGGGGAGTTTCCCCGGCCGGCCCTCGATGGACCCCTCCTCCGGGCCCGGTGTGTGAATCAAGAGAACCTCCACGCCGTGCCGTCGCCGCAGATCGGCCTCCTTCAACGTCGTTCCCATCAAGGAAGCAGGCACATCCACCTCCGCCAGCATGATGTCCCCGGCGACCTCGACCTGTCTCTCCCCCTGCACAGCATCCAGGAGGGAATGGAATCCACCCGCCAAGTCGGCCTGGAAGACCCGTTGATTGTAAGCGTCGATGACCGCTCCTCGAGTCACCCTGCCCACGACCGTCATCGCCGACGCATCGCTCACTACCGGGAGTTGCTCGTTGTGCACGCGCCCGAGAACGTGCATGACGAGGTCGAGGTTGTCGTCCGGCAAGACGAACGGGACGCCCGTGTTGGCCACGTCGGCGGCGCGTACCAGGGAACCCAGGTCTTCCGATTGGGGTAGCACTGCTTTGACATCGGAGAGGGAAACCGAGCCCACGAGCCGCCTGTCGTCGTCGACCACGATCAGCTCGGAATCCTGGCGAGACAGGAGGCCCTGCACGAATTCGGAAAACGACGCTCGGTGGGACACGGTTGGCACTTCCCGATCCATCACCTCGACCACCCGGATGGCCCGCAACAGGTTGACATCACGCCCTTCGTGCAGTCGCACGCCGCGGCGCACCAGCTTGGCCGTGTAGATCGACTCCCTGCTCAAGGCCGTGCTGATGAGCATCGCCACGACACAGGTGAGCATGAGGGGCGGAATCACCTTGTAGTTGTTGGTGAGTTCGAAAATGATCAAGATCGCGGTGATGGGCGCATGGGTGGTGGCGGCCACGAGCCCCCCCATGCCGACCAGGGCGTAGGCCCCGGAATGGATATCCCAGCCTGGCAGCGCCGCCTGCATCACCTGTCCCCAGGCCGCGCCGAGGACCGCGCCAAGGTAGAGGGACGGGGCGAAGACACCGCCGGACCCCCCGGACCCCAGGGTCAACGACGTGGCGACCATCTTGCCCAGCAGTGCCAAGAGCAGGAACACCAGGCCCACTCGCGCCTCGAGCGCCGCGTTGATCGTGGCGTAGCCGACGCCGAAGACGTGGGGAAGCCCGACCGCTATCACGCCCACCGCGATTCCCCCGGCCGCCGGTCGGAGCCAGGGAGGGATCCTCGATCCATCCATGCGGTCGCTCGCCATGTACAACGAACGAATGAAGGCCGCCGCCACGAGGCCGCACAGGACACCCAACCCCCCATAGAGCAGCAGCTCCGCCGCATGTCCCATCTCGTAGGGAGGCACGTCGAACGCCGGAAAATCCCCCAGGTAGTGCCGGGATATCACCGTGGCAACAACCGCCGCGATGACAATCGCAGAAAGGCTCGAGACAGCCAGGTCGCCAAGGACGACTTCTATCGAAAACAGAGCGCCCGAGATGGGTGCGTTGAATGTCGCGGCCACCGCTGCAGCCGCGCCGCAGGCCACGAAGGTCCGTAACCGTGTCGCGGAGACTTGCATGAACTGTCCCACCGCGGAACCGATCGCCGACCCGATGTGCACGATCGGTCCCTCGCGCCCTGCGGACCCCCCGGAGCCGATCGTCAGTGCAGCAGCGACGGCCTTGGTCAGCAGGACGCGCTTTCGGATGGTTCCACTCCGCCGGGCGACGGATTCCATGACCTCCGGAATGCCCGACCCCTTCACTTCGGGGGCGAAACGGGTCACGATCAGGCCCACGAGGGCGCCTCCGGCTGCCGGGGTCAACAGGCGCCGCCACCAGGGAATCGCCTCGAGCACCTCCAGGGAGTAGACGTCGGTGCCGAAGAAGAGGTGGTGAGCGAGGCGGATGAGGAGGCGGAACAGGATGGCGCCGTAGGCGCCGATCACGCCGATCGCGATGGCCGTGACGACGGCGAACAGGTAGTCGCCCTTCCGGATGCGTCCCAGCAGGGCGGTGACATGCGATCCCACCCTGTCCCGCCCGCCGAACGGCGGCAGCCCGGAGCGCCCATCGGGTTGTCGAGTCGTCGTCGAATCGCGCACGAGCCCTCCTGTCTTCGTCGATTATATGCGTCGCGGTGTCCGGTGCCAAGGGATTGCGAGGTCTCCCCGAATGGCACCTTCCGGGCAGCCGAATGGGAGCCATCCGAGATACTCAAGTTGACAAGTCGGGGCCTGTCTGGATATCGTGAGGGAGATTCTCCCGAACGGAACGATCACCAGATGAACGAAGGAAACCTTCGATGGCGCTCAGTGCCGAAGAGAAGGAACGTATCGCCAGAGAACACCTGGCCGCGCTCGAGGCGAAGGAGGCGGCGAAGGCCCGCAAGGCCAGGCTGGATGCGGCCAGCGCCGAGGACCGGGAACGCCAGGCCGAACAGTTTCGGCGCGAGGAGCAGGTTCGTCGGATCAAAGCCGAGGTCGAGGAAGCCTTCTACAGCGATCGAGGCTACGTGAAGTACACGAACCACCGCGGAAGAGTCTTGTGGCTCACACCGGAGGAATACCGTATCCGGAAGACACGGACGGGCCGTAGGAGACACAAGAAAAGCCTGCTGTCCGTCGGAACCCGGTATCGCCAGGGTCTGCTCTACCTGTTGGTGGCCATCATCGCGCTCGCCGTCGGCGCTTACCTGGCCAAGTAGTCATGGACTCACCGGCATCCCCACCACGGGAACCAGGTGCAATCTTGGCCGGTTGGTGGCAAGCAGGGCTGTCTCGCACGCTCAGCCTGACCTCGCGCCTGCCCGTGGCGCTGATCATGATCCTGCTTTTCGTCGCGCCCCTCGCCCACGAAGGCGTCACGCCCATGGGTGCGCTCGCGGTGGAAGTCCTGACGGCGACGGCAGTTTTCTCCTGGATCGCGGTACGTCTCGCCGCACCGGTGGTTGCTCCCCTGGGGTATCGAGCGCTACGCATCATTCTCTTCGCGGTAGTCGCTCTCGTCCTGTTCCAGTCGATACCGCTTCCCGTGGACCTGGCGGCTCGGATGAGCACGATTGCCAGGGATACGACGCGGTTGACCTGGCCGTTGCTCCTCCCGGGGCTCCGACCTGGGGTGGTGTCTCTTTCATCCTCTCCGGGCAGCACGCTGCACGGGCTGCTCCGTTTCGTCCTCTTGGTGGGGCTCCTCTTCGCGTCTCGAGACCTGTTCCGCGGCATGGGACCCAGGCACGGCCTGGTACACCTGATGTTGGCCGCAGGTATCGTCCAGGTCCTGGTGGGCGTGGCGCACATCGTGGGCGGCGCCACGACGATCTACTTCATTCCGGGCGGCCCGCCCGGAGAGCCGCACTTCTTTGGCAGCTTCGTTTCTCAGAACCGCAACGCCGCCTACCTGAACTTCCTGCTGTCGCTCGCCCTTGCAGTGGCGCTCGAGCGTCTCCTGTCCAGTCGGAGGAGACCGGCCAGTTCGTCCGGACACAGCGCCTGTCCCGCCCTCAAGGCCGACAGGACGCTCCTGGACGCTGGAGCCTACGGGGTGATCGCGCTCGTTCTGGCCACGGGCGTCGTGCTTTGTGCTTCTCGAATGGGCTGGTTGATCATGGCATGGGAGTTGGTCACGCTGGCGGCATTGTTCTGGGCCAGGTGCGGGCGGCCGCTCCACGCATTGTTCTTCTGGCTGGGGAGCCACCTTGGGTTCGGCGTCTTAGGGATCGTGTTTCGCGACAAGCTAGTGGCGTTGCTCAGTCAATTGTCGGAGAAGCCACACCCTGGTCTTCGGCCCGTGATATGGCGGGCCGCCTGGAAAGCCGCCTGGGATAACCCGTGGTTCGGGTCCGGGCTCGACACATTCAAGAACACGTTCGCCAAGTACAGTCCGTTCAGGGGTTTCAGCACGGTATTGCACGCTGACAACACCTACCTGGACATACTGGTGGAACTCGGGTTGCCCGGCACGTTGCTCGTCCTGGCAGCCATCGGACTGGTCTGCTACCACGTGGCGTCGAATCGTTTCTGGCTTCGTGCTCGAGGTCAGGGGGTGATACTCGGGCTGTGTGCCGGGCTGGGCGGGCTCCTGATTCACAGCTTCGTGGAGCACACGGTGCGTGGCTACGGAACCCTGGTCCCCGCCACCATCGGGCTGGGGTTGCTGCTGGCCGCCATTCGCGCCCCGGACGCCCGCCATTTCGAGCCTGCCTTGAGATACGGCAAGACGCCCCCCAGGGTCGTGCTGGCGCTGTCGGCGCTTCCAGTTGCGCTGGCACTGGTTGCTTCGATGGAGGTGGGAGAACTGGTCACCGAGCGTGCCAGGGGCGCGTATCGAGAGAGAACGCTTCGGTCCATGGTGCGACAGGTGCGCCTGGCCGTCCAGGTGTCGCCATGGTCGGGTGGCCCGGTCAAGATCATGGGCACTTCCGAACTACTCGTCGCGCACCACTTGTTGGTACGGTCCCTCGACGAAGACCCGCCTGTCGCTCGAGCGACACTGGCGGAGGTGCCTGGACATCTGCGTACGGCGGAGGTGTTCCTTTCGGCGGCGGCGGTTCGGGATCCCCTGGATGGATACGCGCAGAGGGCGCTGAGCCGGATAGCGCAACTGAGGGGCGAGCGCCACCTGGCCCGCGCGCTGGCGGCCGACGCCTGTCGGGTTCAGCCTCGAGACTATCGGAATCGCCTTCAGCTTGCAAGGATCCTGGACTGGATCGGCGAAGACGAAGCCGCCCTGGACGCCTTTGGCGAAGCCCTTCTTTCCGCTCCTGACCCCGCGCTGGACTGGATGGCGGAAGCGCTGTTCGAGGCCGCGAGGCGGGATCCGGTGAGGGCGGGAGCGCACATCCCGCAGACCGACGATTGGCGCCCCTATTTCGCGTTTGGTTCGCTTCTTGCAAAGGAAGGCTCCTACAGCGTCGCCGCTCAGTGGTTGGACAAAGTGATCGAGCTGTCTCCGGACCAGTTCGCCCCGATCTCCAAGACAGGATACCTGGCGATGGAGAAGCGCGACCTTGAAATGGCGGAGAAAGCATCCCGCTATCTGCGGGAGCGCTTCCCCCAGTTCCACGGTGGATACGCGCTCCAAGCCCATATCCTGGCGGCTCGAGGCCGGACCGACGAGGCTGTGGCTGCCATGTTGAAGGCTGCTGCCCTGCACCCTTCGAGCGTGGAGGAGGCGTTGTGGGCCGCCCGGTTGCTCGCCAGGTCCGGGGCGCTCGACCGTGCTCTTGGTCTGCTCGACGACATGCAGGCAAGCCATCCCGGGGACGTGCGGGCGCCCATGGCCCGCGCCAGGCTGCTCTGGAACAACGGACGCCAGAGCGAGGCGTGCGAGGCGCTGCGTGTTGCGATAGACATTCGCCCGTACCTCGAGGAGCCTCGATACCTGCTGTGGCAGTTCCATCGAGCGATGGGGGGGGCTGAACTGCTCGTTGAGGCGGAAAAAGACCTGCAAGCTTGCGTGGCTCTCCCTTATGCGCCGCGGTGCCGGTTCGAAGCCGCCAGGCAGGCGCTGGAGAACGATGATGCCGATCGAGCTGTCGCATTGCTCGAGGCAGCCGTGGCGCAGGACGACAGCCGGGCCGAGTCGTGGCGCCTTCTCGCCCGGGCCCGGTACACGGCCGGAGACCGGGATGGTGCCATCGAAGCGTTGACTCGAGCCATCGGTCTGGACCCGGAAAACTCGGCGACTATTCGGCTGAAAGCCGACATCAACCCGTGATGGTGATTGTTTGGGCTCGGACTCGCTGCTATAATCCGTGACCCGACCGGCCGCACGAATGAGAGAGACCATGCCGACCGAAAAACCAAGACACGAACTCAGCCTGTTGGACTACTGGAAGATAATCGTCAGGCGCAGGTGGATCATCCTGATCTTCAGCGCATTGGTGATCGTCACGACGGCGATCGGCACCGCACGGCAGGACAAGGCATACCTGGCCAAGACGGTTTTGCACATCGACACGAGTCCGCCCCGTATCGTGGAGTGGGACGAGTCCGTGGATACGCGGCCTCGGCTGATCGACTTCCAGTCTTTCTACAACACGCAGTATCAGATCATCAACAGTTATACGGTCAAGGCGTCGACCATCGATAAACTGCGTGCCAAGGGGTACACCGAGTGGGACGATTTCGACGACCCGGTGGCTGCTTTTTCGCGCAACATGAAGGTCGAACTGATCAAGGACACGCGGTTGGTGGAGATCGGGTATGTTCACAAGGATCCGGAAAAAGCCGCCGAGATCGCGAATACGATTGCCGAGGTCTATATCGACGAGAATCTGAAGCGCAAGCTCGAGACTAACAAGTTCGCCAGGCAGTTTCTCGCCCGACAGACGTTGGGTTGGAAGGAGAAGAAGCGGGAAAGCGACTTGCGCTTGCACGACTACTACGTGGCCAACGACCTGGTCATGCTCGAGGAGAACGAGTCTGTCTTCCAAAAGCGGATGGCATCGCTCTACGCCGAGTATTCGAGTGCGAAGGCAGCGAGGATCAAGGCGGAGAACGAGTACCGGACACTTCTGGATCTGTACGAGCAGGGCAACGTGGAGTATTTCGTGGGAGGCGATACCACGGGCAGTATTCGAACACTCAAGGACCAACTCAACGAACTCAACCGCCGTTACGCGGCGCTCTCGGAGAGGTACCGGTCCAAGTTTCCGGAAATGATGCGCCTGGAGAGGGAAAGACAGGCCGTGGCCCAGGCCCTCGACGACGAAGTCTCCGAGTATATCAAGGCCAAGGAGAAAGACTACCTGGTGAAGCAGAGCCAGGAAGCCGCGCTGCTCGAGGAATTCGACCGTGCCAAGGAGGAGGCGGCCAAGATCGCGGCCAAGCAAGTGGAAATCCACGCACTGCGCGCCGAATCCGAGCGCAACGCCCGGTTTTTCAAGCAACTGGATGAACGCCAGACGGAGTTCGACCTTGTCGGCCTCATCAGGACGTCGCCCATCGAAGTCATCGATCGTGCAGTGAAGCCTGTCCGGCCCGTGCGCCCGAACCTGACCCTGAACCTCCTTCTCGCCATGCTGATCAGTGCCACGGGAGGACTCGGGCTCGCGTTCGTCGTCGAATACCTCGATCGGACTTTCAAGTCTCCGGACGAGATCGAACAGTACCTGGGCATTCCCCTTCTTGGTGTTTTCCCCAGCGTCCCCAAGGGGGATGACGAGGCCTCCAATCGAGACCTGTACGTGTATCGGAACCAGAAGTCGTCGGTCGCCGAATGCTCCCGCGCCATCAGGACGAACATCATGCTGGGCAACGCCGGCAAGAAGAGGCGAACCATCCTGGTCACCAGTGCGTCACCGAGGGAGGGGAAGTCGACCCTCGTCGCCAATCTCGGAATAGCCATGGCCCTGGCGAACAAGCGCACCTTGCTCGCGGACACCGACCTTCGAAGACCCAGGTTGCACAAGGTCTTCAACATAGACGCGGACCAGGGGGTGTCGACCTTGTTCGAGGGCTCCAGCGCCTATGAAGAGTCGATACGACCCACCGAGATCCCCAATCTTTTCATTCTTCCCGCCGGACCGATCCCGGAGAACCCTTCCGAACTGCTTGGCAGCCGGCAAACGCAAGACATCATTCGTGACCTGGAAGCCCGGTTCGACGTCATCATCTTCGATTCGCCACCCTGCATCGCCGTTACTGACGCCGTGGTGCTGTCCGAGCACATGGACGGGGTGCTCCTCGTCATCAAGCAGGAATCCACGACCAGGGACGCGGCCCAGGAAGCTTTGCGCAGGCTTTCGGAAGTGAGCGACAACCTGATCGGTTGCATCATGAACAACATCGATATCGATCACGACAACTATGGCTATCGCTACTACTATCGCTACTACTACTACCAATACTACGGCGAAGAGCAGGGGGCGAACCGGGGATGAAGCCGAAAACCTGCACGGTGAGGCACCAGGACTCGAGAACCTCGTGCATACCGGACGCGTCGTCCGATTGCCAGGGCGGATTGCCTTCCCGCGCGACGGCCGGCGGACACCCCCAGGAGAGGCGAGAATACCATGACGCCTGAATGGTTTGGCAGGCGGGCGCTGGTTTTCATGGCAGCGTCTCTCGGACTGGTAGCAGGACTCGTTCTCTTGGTGAAGGGCACAACCTACGCCCTGTTGCTTGGACTGTCGCCGATATTGGTGGGCATCGCGCTCCTCGTGGCACGTCATCCAGAATACCTCGGCATCTTCCTCGTCCTCTGCTTCTTTTCCAATCTCGAGTCCCTCTTGAGCCTGCTTCTCAGTGTGCCTTTCGGGGACGTGCTGTTCGCCGTCTCGACCGGCTATGTCGCCCTCATGTTCTTCTCCCGCTCCCAACGCCCGCAGTTTGGAACGGCGATTCGGGCATTCTTCCTCTTCTTCTTTGTTGTCTTGATCATCATCGCCATATCGCCCTACACGAGGGAATTCACCTTCGCCAACTGGTCGAAGCGATCCGCCTACGGGATCGCCACGTTCATCGTGGCCTATGTTACGGCATCGAACAAAAGGCATTTCAGGAGAATCGTCGTGCTCCTGTCGTGGACGGGTGTCGTCCTGGCGATCCTCAACGTGATCGAATTCCTGGACAGGAGCATCATCGATTTCTCGTCGCTGCCAGGACGCTCTGCTGGGTTGTTGCTCAACCCGAACGTATCCGCCGCGGCCATTCTCTCGAGCCTGGTGCTTTGCTACCTCTACTCGACCCGATTGGCGGTCGTCATGAGAATCGTGATGTTCGCAGGGATCTACACCACGTTCTCCAGGTTTGCGCTCATCGTGTTCTGGCCGCTCGTGGCCTACCTGGAGTTGCGATCCAGGAAGCTGACGGGCAAACAACTAGCGGTTGCCGCCGCCGTCGTCGGTGGTGTCATCACGTTGACCGCCTATTCCGCCATCCTGGTCGAGGACTACAGCAGCGCCCAGGTCCAGAAGGCCTATGGTCGAATCGTCCAGATCCGGGAGGGACGTTTCGACGATGCCTCGAGTCTCCAGCGGGTCCGGGTCGTCTTCGTCAACCTCGAGCGGTTCGCGGAACACCCGTTGATTGGCGGAGGCCTGGGATCGGCATCGGTGGTGGACAGCCCGCACAACGAATTCCTGCTCCTGATGGCCGAGTTGGGTGTCCTCCCTGCCGTTTTCTACGCCATTTTCCTGGGTCTGCTGTTCGTCAGGCTCCGGCAGATCGCGCCCCGGGAGGAGCGCCAGGTCCTGCTGGCAGCTTATGCCTATGCGGTGTCCTACCTGATGTTCACGCACAACGCGCTGAACACGAAATCCTACCTTATCATGCTCGCGTTGTTGTGCGCTGCCACCGAAGTATTCCCTGCGCGCGGGCAGGAACGGGATACCGCTGCCCACGTGCCGCGCCCACCCCAGCCGTACTTGGGGACACCGCGCGTGCCGGCTCAAGGCCCGGGCAACAGATGAGACCCGGATTGGTGGATGACTGATGTGCGGTATCGTTGCCATTCTCATCAAGAATGCTCGCCGGCCGGGTGCTGCCTGGCTCGAGCGCGTACGCGAGGTCCTGGCCTACCGCGGTCCCGGCGCGGAGGGTCAGGTGGTGTTTCCTCCCCACGCGCACCCGGGAGTTTTGGTCAGTCTGGGGTACAGCCAGTTGGCGATTTCCGAAT
Source organism: Myxococcota bacterium (assembly GCA_024278455.1). Classification (GTDB taxonomy): domain Bacteria; phylum Myxococcota_A; class UBA796; order JAJRTE01; family JAJRTE01; genus JAJRTE01. The sequence continues at coordinate 61,592 of JAJRTE010000091.1, read as the reverse complement.
CGTCGCCGAGGCCCCCCGGGCCATTTTGCGACCATGCGGGTACGGACTCGGTGTTCCACCGCGAAATTCTCGGGATGATATCCCTGTGGTGGCTCCGGAAGAGTAGGAGGGACGGATGATGGATCCCATCAAGGTGCTGCACGTTCAAGCGCGCTTCATTCATGGAGGCGGCGACGAGAACACCCTGTTCACCGTCAACGGACTTGATCCTGACCGTTATCGTCTGGACCTGGCTGTGGGCCGCGAAAGCGACCAGGAGATGCTCAGCCGGGTGGCCCCTCATGTACGGGTTATCCTGATTCCCGAACTGGTCCGTCGCATTTCTCCGAAGCATGATATCGCCACCCTGATTCGGTTGCGTCGTTTGATCGCCCTGCAGCGGTATCACATCGTGCACACGCACATGGCCAAGGGAGGGATGCTCGGCCGCCTGGCAGCACGCCTGGCGCGGGTCCCTGTCATCATCCACACCATAGATGGACAGTCGTTTCATCCCCATCTCGATCCCTGGAGGTTTCCCATGTTCAAGAACATGGAACGGGTTGCAGCGACGTTCACGGATGCGTTCATCGTTGTGGGCGAGGAATTGCGCGATTGGTATCAGCGGGCGGGTGTCGGTACGCCCGCCCAATACCATTTGATACATTCCGGAATGCATTTGGAAGACTTCCACGCTGCGGCTCGGAACCGCGATCGACTCGAACCCAGGATCAGAGCATCTCTGGGGGTACCGGCGGGGGTGCCCCTCGTGGGCAAGGTGGCCCGGCACACGGAGGGGAAGGGCTACAACTATTTCCTGGACCTGGCGGAGCAGGTCTTGCGCCATCATCCCGAGGTTCGTTTCGTGGCGCTCGGCGACGGCGAACTGCTGGACTGGTTCCAAGACGAAGTGTGTCGTCGAGGCCTCGAGGGCAGGGTCATTGCGGCGGGTTTCCGGAAGGACATCGCCGAGGTGCTGGCCTGCCTGGACGTCGTGGTGTTGACCTCCCTCTGGGAGGGGTTGCCTCGAGTCCTTGTCCAGGCCTCCGCAGCCGGCGTCCCGGTGGTCACGTTCGACGTGGGTGGCGCTCGAGAAGCGATTCGGGATGGCGAAAGTGGCCATGTCGTGCCATCGAAAGACATTTCGGCGATGGCGCGGCGCGTGGTGTTTCTGCTGGAGGCACCGGAGATGGCGCGGCGCATGGGGGCTTTGGGACAGAGGCACGTAGATGTTCGATGGAGCACTGATTTGGTCGTGTCCCGAGTCGCTGGAGTCTACGAGGAGATGTTGGCTCGGGGAGGTGTACGGGAGGATGGATCATGTGGACCTACTTGAGCACCTTCCTGCTCTCGCTGGTGGTGGCGTTGTTGATGACGCCCGTGGTGCGGCACCATGCGCTCAGGTGGGGCGTTGTCGATCGTCCCGGCGGTCGTCGTATTCACGACGTGCCGATACCCAGGCTGGGCGGCGTGGCCATCGCAGTTGCCCTGGCGGTTACCACGGTGAGCATTTTCGTCTACTCCCTGGTGCGGGAGCACCTTCTGCTCAAGGGGCCCAGCGTTTTCGCTGAAGCCCTGACGCACAACATCGACACGGCGGTTGGGTTGAGCGTCGGTGCAGTGCTGATCCTGGGGTTGGGCATCTACGACGACGTGAAGGGTGTCCATCCGGCCATCAAGCTGGTCGTGCAGCTCGGGGTTGCGCTCCTGTGTTTCCAGCTCGGGTTCAGGGTGCAGGTGATTGGTCTACCTTGGAGCGACGAGCCATTTCGACTCGGGGTGTTGAGCCTTCCCTTCACCGTTCTCTGGATGGTCGTGATCATCAATGCGGTCAACCTGATCGATGGTATCGATGGACTGGCCTCCGGGGCGAGCTTCTTCGCGTGTGTGACCATGTTCATCCTGTCGTACAACGCCAACGACCTGGTGAGCGCGTTCACCCTTGCCGCACTCGCCGGTGCCATCCTGGGGTTCTTGTTCTTCAACTCCAATCCCGCGATGGTATTCCTGGGAGACAGTGGCTCGCTTTTGCTGGGTTTCATGCTGGCGGCAGTGTCTATTCGCGGCTCCACGAAGGGGGCGACAGCCTTCTCCATCCTGGTATCCGCCATGGCCCTGGGGCTCCCGTTGCTGGATACGTCGATGGCGGTCGTGAGGCGGATGTTGACCGGAAGACCCTTGATGGGCGCGGACCAGGACCACCTCCATCACCGGCTTCTTCGCCGGGGGCTGTCCCAGCGCCAGGTGGTCCTCGCACTCTACGGCCTCAGCGCCTTTCTGGCCATCGTTGCCCTGGCGACGAGCTTTCTGCATGGCCACAGGGTGTTCCTCACCATCATGTACATCGCCCTGGTCGGCATCCTGCTCGTGACCATGCGCTACGTGGGGTATGTTCAACACATCAAGGAAGAGCGGAAGAACCTCTTCCTTCACGATCTCTTCGCCGGCATTGCCGCCAGGACGGATGCTCTGCTCGCGTTTCGCGCCACCCTGGCGCAAGTCGATACCCTGGAGAATGTGTGGAACGCCTTGCGAGGACTCGAGGACCAGTTCGGATTCCACGGACTCCGGCTCGAGATCTCGCCGCCGACTCGCGATGGCGGAGAGCCGTTCGTCAGATCCCTGTCCCCGTCGGGCGCGGTGGACATCGATCGCAACGCGGCGCGCCTCGAAGCCAGGTTGGGCCCGGCGGACGCCTCCTGGGGGTCCTTGTCGGTCTGGTGGTGGCAGAATGGTGGCGAGTGCCACCCGGAACTCTATCGTCTCTATTTCGAGGTCATCAAACGGGAACTCGAGTGTGTGCTCCGGCCCCATGTCATCCAGTCCTGGGTTCGACAGGAGCCCAGTGGAAGGCACTGTTCATGAAGCGAGTGGCGAGTGGCGAGTGGCGAGTGGCGAGTGGCGCCCGTCGCTCGTGGGAGGATGTCGTCGATGAGAATCGTCATGGTGGTCCCGACACTGTCGGCTCGAGGTGGTGCTGAGCGGGTGGTGTCGGTGTTGAGTCAGCACCTGGCCCGGTCTCACGATGTCGTGGTGGCCGTTTTCCAGTTGGTGGAGCCGGCCTTCCCCTGCGGGGGGGAGGTGGTGGATCTGGGCTATCCTCCCAGCAACGTGCCTTGGATGAAGCCCGTCAACGGTGCCGGAAGGGTTCGAGCCCTGGCTCGCCTTTTCACTCGCATCGAGCCCGACCTCGTCCTGTCGTTCATGGAGAGTGCCAACTTTCCCTCCGTGCTGTCGGCGCTGTTGGTGAACAGGCTGGACCGGGTCACCGTGAGCGTGCGAGACAACCCGGCGGCGTTCCCCGAGGTATACAGGAGCCTCATGCGGGTACTCTATCCCAGGGCTGCAAGGGTGGTCGTGGGTTCGAATGCTCTGAGGGAGCGGCTGGTTCGGGATTTCGGGTTCGCCGACCAGCTCTGTGTGACAATACCGAATCCAATCGACTTGGAGAGAATCAAGGCGATGCTCGACACCTCCCGAGACCGATTCGTCCCGCCCGCCGATCCGTATCTTGTTGCGGTCGGGCGCCTTGTGCGCCAAAAAGGGTTCGACTTGGCGATCGAGGCATACAGCCGTCTTCCGGCCGCGGCGCCGTCGATGGTCATCCTGGGCGAAGGCCCGGAACGTGGCGCGCTCGAGGCACAGGTTCGCGAGAAGGGGCTTTCGGGCCGAGTCCTGTTGCCGGGTGCTGTGGACAACGTCTATCCTTACCTGGCTCATGCTCGCTGCTTCGTCCTGTCTTCGCGGCATGAGGGATGGCCCAACGTGCTGATCGAGGCCATGGCGTGCGCGTGTCCGATCGTGGCATTCGATTGTGACTTCGGACCGGGGGAAATCCTGGAACACGAGAAGGGTGGATTGCTCGTCCCGCCGGGGGATGTTGCCGCACTGGCCCGGGCACTGGAACGGGTGCTCGAGGACGACGCTCTACGCTTGCGGCTGGCCGAGAGCGGTCGAGCCCGGGTGGAGGCGTTCGCCGTGGAGCGTGTCGCCGGTGCGTGGCTGGCGTGAATCGATGTCGCGGCGTGCGATCCGGTGAAAACGACCATTTGCCCAGGCAGGACAGCCACAGGAGGCCGGATGACCGAAAGATGGAACGCCATGCTCGCGGAGCGTCAGGACTACGTCCCCCTGGAGCCCCTCGAGCCGCTCTCCGTGCTGTACCTCGCGGGAGTATCGTTCTGTGGGTCCACGCTGTTGTCGTTCATCATGAATACGCACCCCGAAGTGGTGAGCGTGGGCGAGATCAGCCCGACCGCCAGGGCCGAGGGGCCCGACTACCTCTGTTCCTGCGGGGCGAAGCTGGCTTCGTGCACCTTATTCGCCAGCGTGCGAACCGTGATGGCGCGACGATTCGGCGTGTCGATGGACCCGGTCTACTGGAAGCTGCTTCATCGGGCGACGGCGAATCGCTATCTCGACCATCTGGCGACGGTCTACACCTATCCGGCCCTGGTCGTTCACGTCCGTGATACCGTTCGGGAGTGGGTTCCGGCGTGGCGCAAGGGTATCAATTGGTACGCACGGCGCAACGAGGCATTCATCCGCTCGGTGCTTCGGGTCTCGGGGAAGCGGTTGTTCTTCGATGCCACGAAGTTGTCCACGCGCATACCTGTCCTGAGGCGTATCTGCGGGCGGCGGCTCCTCGTCCTGCACCTCGTGCGGGATCCTCGAGGCTACGCCTGGTCCGCCGGCCGGCACGAGGGGCTGACGTGGGACCGGGCGGCACGCAACTGGACGAGGAGCAACCTGGCGGTGGAACACGCCCTGGCAGGTCTGGACCCGCATCGCTGGATACGTATCCGGTACGAGGACCTGTGCCGGGATCCCGACGCGGTACTGGCCCGGATCACCGGTTTTGCCGGAGTGGCCCCGTACACATCGGATGATCCCTCTCGCCGGGGAAGTCATCACATCATTGGCAACGAAATGCGCTTGTCCGCGGATCCGAGACCACGCCCCAGGCTGGATGAGACCTGGCGGGAACGTCTTCCCGCCGAAGGACGAGATCGCGTCTGGGCGCTGGCGGGCGCCCTCGCCGCCAGATACGGGTACGAACGGTGACAGAGACCTCGAGCAGCCACGAAGGGGAAACCAGTGCCTGCCCGGACGTGCAGGAGGGGCATCGATTGGGAGGACGCCGACAATCATGAACAACACGCACCCGGTTCGCGGCCCGGCTTCACGCGCGACCCTGTTCGCGCTCTCGTTCGCTGTTGCGATGGCGGCCGGGGTGGTGCATGCGCAGCCTGAGTACCCGCCCAGAAACGACAAGGAATACTATGCGCCGAACCTCGTCGGCCAGGGGTTCGGGTTCCTTGCCCCCCAGCAGGACAGGATCTGGAGCGCGGAGTACGTGGCGAGAGCGTTGATGGTGACCTACGGGGAAGCCCGGGTCAACCGCCGGTTCTTCGCGGACTTCTTGCTCGAGGGCGTCTATCCCAGCGGCATGCCGTCGGAGCCCATTCCGTTGGGGATGCTCCAGGAGAACCTGGTGGAGCAGCCTGACGCGGCCTTTCGTCTCGAGGCCTACTACTGGCAGCGTCCGAGCGAGGACTGGGAGATTTCGGTGGACATGGCGACCCGGCTCCACCTGGTCAAGAACGACATTCCTGCCGAGTTCCACGGACGGCTGACAGCAACGCACCAAGGATTCGCCGGCGTGACGCCGGTGTTCGCGGGCCTGTTCGCCGGGCCGGAGATTCGGCCGGTGGACGACCCGGTGGGCGGCATGACGCTTGGCACGTTCGTGATGCTGAGCCCCTCCCGGCAATCCCTCACCACGGCCTCGCTGGCGATCACCTGGTGGGGGCAGGCGGACCCGTTCCAGAACCTGGCGCGGTTGCGCATCGGCCAAACGGTGACGCCCCTGAAGCGAAAACTGGTCGTGCGGGTGGACATGGGGGTCGACCTGCGGCAGGTGCGTGTCGAGCGGTACGAGGCCGCCTTCCTGGCGACGCCGGAGCAGACCCGGTACCTGGACCTGGTGCTGGAAGGGACCCTGCTGGCGCGCCTGCCCGGCAACGTCCGGCTGGGGATCAGCGGCCGTTTCCTCCCGGTCCACGCGCCGGACAGGTACATCGTGCGCTGGTACCGGCCCGTGTACCCCGAAGCGGGGGTCAGCCTGGAGAGGAAATTCGCTGTCGTCGATTTCGAGGCTGGGTACACGTTCGCGTGGGTGCCGCCCTATCCCAACCTGGAGGGCGACTACGACGACTCCGGCACCGGTATCATTCCCGGCTCCTCCCCGGGCCACTTGCTGTATCTCACGCTAGGATTGAAGATCTGATCTGCCAGGGCCGGCGAATCACTGTCCGATGACAGCCGTCTGGCTCGAGAACGCGGGCCGAGTTTCTTTTTCGCGGGACGGCACGGCGGCCGGCTGCAGTGCGGTGCGGAAGTCCACGAAGGACACCGGAGACTCGGCGAGGCCCACGGTGAGGGTCTCCCGTTCTCCCTTGGCGTCTCCCCCTACCTGGTAGGGCACGGGCCTGCTGAAGCTCATCGTGATCCGCTCGCAGTGGAAATCGAAAAGCCTCGGGCTGCGGTAGGTGCCTCGCCAGATGGACGGCAGGTGGGCCAGGACCTCGGGTACGCTCATCATGGACAGGCGCACCTGGAACCGGTTGGTCAGGTTGTGGGCGAATGGGAAGACCTGGAGGTCGTACCCGTAGTACGGGACGGTGGAGAATGCCAGTACGTTGGCGGGGCCGCGGTAGAGGACGGCGCCGCGACCGAACCGCCGGGCGACTTCTCCCTTGGGACCCAGGAGCACCGCGTCGCCCAGGGTGCGCAGCTCGACCTCCGGGGGGCGCCGTACCAGCATTTGGGGCGCCGTGATACCTACCGCAGCCACGAGGTATCCCACGACGGTGTTGGTGAGATGCTTGAGGAACGGGGAGCTGGTGTGGTTCTTGAGAAAGCTGTAGTCGTTGAGGATCGCCGCGTCCCAGCCGAGACCGCCGAACGGAAATACGTCTCCGTCGCTTTCCATGAACGGGAGCGACAGGGTGAGCGGTTCCTCCCCCTCCTCCACGGAGCGACACAACCTGGTGATGTCCTGGCCATACTTGCCCGCGCCGACCACCGACGCCAGGGCGTTCCCGGTACCCAGCTTGAGGACCCCGATGGGCGGAAGCGCCCGCCGGTGCTGCGGGACAGGCTGCAACCACCGCAGGTCACGCTTGAACTGCCCCCGGGTCGCCACGCGGCCCGTCTTGTGGAACAGGCTCCTGACCGTCTGGACGATCGTCCCATCCCCTCCGCCGGTCAGAAGCGTCCCGTACCCTCGATCCAGGATCGTATCCAGTATCTCGTCGGCTTCCTCGATGGACCGTGACAGGAAGATGTCCGCCTTGGCATCGAGCCGCTCTATCTTATCCATGACCCTGGGCGTGACCCGCTTGGCGTTCGCGTTGAGGAGGATGGCCACCTTGTTGGCGTAGATCGTGTCGTCCATGCTGCTGCGCTCCACGTTGGTTTCGGCCGGGCCACCCCGGCTCGGTACACAGACCGGCTTTGACGCTATCGTTCAATCGATACGTTCTATGCAATTTTCGAGCCAGCGCCATGCCACACGAAGGCTCACCCCCCGTACCACGCACAGCTTGTTTATAGCCATAGTCTTTTCCAGCGCCATGGGTGGCGTGTCTTCCCCCGCCTGCGAGGAAAAGGGTGCGCACTTCAGGTTCCGCTGCGTAGTGCACTTCGCGGTTCATGCCGTTGCCAAGTGGCTTCATGGCGAACGCAAGCCCCCCACGTCGTTCGTGGGGGGGCTTGCACCTCAGGGGGGCGGAGGGGTACGCCCCTCCTTTTTCACTCCTCCCTACTCACTCCTCACTCCTCACTCCTCCCTCCTCACTCCTCACTCCTCACTCCTCCCGACAGTAGCAACAGGCCGAGGACCGGAGGCTCTGCCCGCGAGGGGGGCGGAATCGAAGCGTCGCTCAGACCTTGCCCCGCCCGGTCGTCCCGCGGTACACTGCGCTCGAGGTGCCGACGATGGCCCTGCTCGGAGGGGACCGGTCGAACAGGAGGCGTCATGATCGAAAGCATCGTGAATGAACTGGTGCAGCGGCTGAGGGGAGACCAGGTATCGGTGGGTCCGACCGAGCGGATCGTGTACTCTCGAGACCTTTGGCCGCTTCACACGCTCCGGCTGCGCCGAGGCGTGCTTCCTCCCTTGCCTGGAGTCATCGTGTGGCCGGAGAACGAGCAGGATGTCGTGGCGATCCTCGAGGTTGCCCGCCGACGGAAGGTTCCTGTCACGCCCTACGGGGGAGGGTCGGGGGTTCTTGGTGGCGCGATGGCGTCTGCCGGTGGAATCATCATGGACCTCAAGCGGATGAGTCGTCTTGTAGGCATCGACCCCCTGTGCGGGACGTGCGTGGTGGAGCCGGGTATCCTGGGTGCCCACCTGGAAGCGCGGCTGAACGAGCGGGGCTGGACTCTCGGGCACTTTCCGAGTTCGCTCATGACTGCCACCGTGGGCGGCTACGTTGCCACCCGTTCGGCCGGCCAGTTCTCCTCGAGGTTTGGGAAGATCGAAGACATGGTCGTGTCGTTGCGCCTGGTGGCGGGAACCGGCGAGGTTCTGGATACGGAGGAGGACAGCCTGTCGGCCGGGACGCCGGACTACAACCAGATCTTGCTCGGGTCGGAGGGGACATTGGGGGTCGTGACCCGCGCCACCCTGAAGATTCATCCCGTGCCAGCGGCCTCTGCCTACGAGGGCGTGAGCTTCGGCACGGTCGAAGCCGGGCTTTCCGCCATGCGCCGGATCATGCAGGCGGGGCTTCGGCCCACGGTCCTACGGCTGTACGACGAGATCGACACCTACATTGCGCTCCAGGACAAGGGGGAAGGGAAGGAACGCCGTGCACGGCACGGGCCTGGTCTACTCGATCGGTTTCCTCGAGCCGTTCGTGGTGCCTTGCGCGTGGCCTTGGCCCGCCCGGAACGGATTCAGGCGGTGCTGGACCGGATACTACCCGGCGAAGTGCTGCTGGTCTTTGGATTCGAGGGCGAGCCGGAGGAGGTCGCAGCGTCGGTACCGGAAGCCCGGACGTTGAGCCAGCGGTGCGGCGGCCGGCTCCTCGGCCCGGAACCCGGCCTGCGGTGGCTGCGCAAACGCTACGACGTGTCGTACAACATGCCGCAGTTGTTCCAGGCGGGTGCGTTCGTCGATACCATCGAAGTGGCGGGACCCTGGGACCGGATTCCGGGCCTCTATCACGCGGTGCGTCGCGAGATCAACCGCCACGTGCTGGTCATGGCCCACTTTTCCCATGCCTACCCGGAAGGGGTCTCGATCTACTTCTCGATCGCAGGAAGCGCGGCGGGCGAGGAGGCGGCGGAGCGCCGTTACTTCGACGCCTGGAATGGTGCCATGCGGGTCGTGATGGCGCACCGGTGCACGGTGAGTCATCACCACGGCGTCGGCCGAATGAAGGCCGCTTTCGTTGCTCGAGAACAGGCTGGATTCCTGCCCTTCTACCACACGTTGAAGGCTCGGCTCGACCCGGACGGCATTCTCAACCCTGGAAAACTGTACGGCGAGGCACCGGTTGCATCCGCCGGGTGATTGAGGGACCGGCAGCGCGGACGCGCTCAGCCGTGCCCCTTCCAGGCGTCCATGCTGCGCGTGACGCCGAAGAGCTTCCCGACCGCGTCGAAGATCGGCGGCGGCAGAACGCCCTTGAGGAACGGTGTGACCTTGACCATGAACGGCTCGAGCATGATGATCCGGTCGTTCTTGAACGCCCGGTAGGCCTTCTCCACCACGTCTTCCGGGTCCAGGATGGGTGTCATGAGGGGGGCGTTGACCCCGTCGAACATCCCGGTCCGGATGTAGCTCGGCGCCACGGTGGTCACCTTGATGTTCTTGTGTCCCATTTCGGCCATCTCGAGGCGGATGGACTCGCCGAATCCGATCACCGCCCACTTGCTGGCCGCGTAGCTCGCCCCCTTCGGCAGCCCCAGGAGGCCGGAGGCGGAAGCCATGTTCAGGAAATGCCCCGCCCCCTTCTCGATCATGTCCGGCAGGAAGGCTCGAGTCATCCAGATGACCGCCATCGCGTTCACGTTCAGGGTGAGATCGTGCCTGTCCTGGTCGATCTCGAGGAACGGGCCGCCGAACACGACTCCGGCGTTGTTGACCACCACGTCCATCTTGCCGACTTCCGCGTGGACCTTGTCCGCCAGCTCCTCCACGTTGCTGCGTTTCGACAGGTCGCAGACGTAGGTCGCCACCTCGGCCCCCAACCCCCGGATCTCGTCACCGGTGTGCTTCAATGCCTCCTCGTTTACGTCCACGAGGACGAGCCGGGCGCCGTCCAGGGCGAACTTCCTGGCAAAGATCTTGCCCATCCCCATCGCTGCCCCGGTGATGATCACGTTTTTGTCTTTCACGTCTTTCATGTAGGCGTCCTCCTTCGTTTTCCAAGCGCGAGTCCGGACGAGGCCATCATAGCAAGTTCCCGTTGAGGAATGAAGTGCATTCTGGTAGAACCCGTTGTGGGACCGTCGAAGGTGCGATGTGCGCACTCGACGCCCGATGGTTCGCGGCCACCGGGGCCCGGCTTCGTCACTGACCGGCAATGGCCGGAAAGGCTTGCCACCGATACGGGGAGAGGAGAGACATGCTCACACACCTGCTGACCACGACGCAACGAGCGCTCGTCGAGGAGGCTCGAGATCTCGTTCGATCGATACCTCGAGACCTGGTGCTGGCCATGGACCGCGACGAGGTCACGTTTCCCGCCGAGTTCCTGGGCGAGGCCGGCCGGCGCAACCTGCTCGGCGTGCGGTACCCGCGAGAGTGGGGGGGAAGGGGGCTCACCTGGGTCGACACGTGCCTCGTCATGGAAGAGGTCGCCACCCTCGGCTACATGTTCGGCTGCGTGTTCGGCGTCGGTGCGGAACTCGTCTGCGACGCCATCGTCCACCTCGGCACGGACGAACAGAAGGAGCGGTATGTCCGGCCCACCCTGGCCGGGAAGATATTCGCCGCCGAATGCCTGACCGAGCCTCGAGGCGGTTCCGACTTCTTCGGTACCACCTCGAAGGCTGTTCGAGAAGGAGACAACTGGATCCTGAACGGGCAGAAACGCTTCATCGTCGGGGGGGACGCCGCCGACTTCTTCCTCGTGTACGCCCGGACCAATCCGGACGCCCCCCCGCACAAGGGGCTGACCTGCTTCCTGGTCGACCGCGGGCCCGGGGTGACCACGGATTACCTGTACGGGCTCATGGGATGCAGGGGTGGGGGCGCGGCTCGAGTCTCCTTCAAGGACGTGGTCGTGCCCGATACCAACGTCCTCGGCCGGGTCGACGGAGCCATCGAGGTGTTCTATCCCATGATGATACCCGAGCGCCTGGGGACCGCTGCCATGACCATCGGGGCCGCACGTCCCGCCCTGGACATCGCCACGCGGTATTCCTCGAAACGCAAGGCATTCGGGCGCCCGATCCGGGACTTCCAGGGCGTCAGCTTCCAGGTCGCGGAGGCCGCCATGCTGCTCGACGCCTGCTCGAGCATGGTGTACACCACGGCCAGGGCGGTCGACAGCGGGGGTCCCGCGAGCGAGGTCCGGAGACTGGTCAGTGAAACCAAGAAATTCGTCACCGAATCCTGCCAGAAGGTCGCGCGGCTCAGCATGCAGGTGATGGGGGGTATCGGCTACACCAACATCTACCCCGTGGAGCGTATCGTGAGAGACCTCGGCCTGGCCAGCATCTGGACCGGCACGAACGAGATCATGAGCCAGATAATCGCCCACGAGTGGTACAAGCGCCAGGCTCGAGACGTTTCGCCGGAGCGGGATTTCGAGCGTGACGCCGAGCACGCCGACGCCGAGGAAGAGAAGGTTTTCGAGTAGCACCGCCAGGAAGGCGGCCGTTCCAGCGTCTGGATGGATCAATCCCGTTGTCGCAACTGCTGCAACACCAGGGCCACGGCCTTGCCCACGTCGGCGGTCACGTGATTCGGGCGGAGTAGGCCATTCGGTATGCGTCGCGCCGTCGCGGCGCCGTGGCCGGTGCGGACCAGGATCGATGTGGCACCGGCGGCCGCAGCCAGACCCACGTCCCGCTCGTCGTCCCCGACGACCCAGGCCGGGAGGCCGCGTAGCTCGAGGTCGCGTACCGCGCGCTCCACCATGCCCGGCGCAGGCTTTCGGCACCGGCATGACCGGCGGTACCTCGCCACGGCGCCGTCCGGCAGGTGCGGGCAGTGGTAGAGCGCGTCCAGCCGCGCGCCGTGGGCGGCCAGGAGGGACACCAGGCGCGCGTGAATGGCGGCAAGCTGCCCGTCCGTAACGAGGCCTCGAGCCAGCCCCGACTGGTTGGTGACCAGGACCACCGCCACCATCGCCCGATTGAGACGGGCCACCGCCTCCCCTGCGCCATCGACCAGGGCGACGAGAGCCGGGTCCGACAGGTAGGGGTGGTGTTCTATCAACGTTCCGTCGCGGTCCAGGTACACCACGCCCGAAAACCGTGTCATCTGTCCTGTCCTTCCCCCCTCCTCGAGACGTTCAGCGCGGCGTCTCGAGGCATTGTGCCACGAGAGACGATTCGATGCGAGGATTCCAGGGAGGGGCCTGTCCCGGTGCGGAGCACCCGGCGATGTCCTGCTGAAGTGGCAGCTCGAGGCTGACAAAGCGGCCATCATGCGGTATCATGGCACGACTTGGCCGGCAAGACCGTGGCGAGCGGCGGCCAGGACGGCGTGGCGGCGCCGCTCGAGAAAGCAGGTGTTCGCCGTTCGACGGAGAGCGGGGTGAAGGTATCGGTTCGCGTTACGGGGCCGGTGGTATTGCCCACCGGCAAGACCCGGGAGTGGGTGGACCTCGAGGACGGGGCCACGGTGCGCGTCCTTCTCGAGGCGCTCGGGTACCCGGCGGTGCAAGCACGGTTCTTTCGGGTCGCCGTAGGAGGGGACGTGGCTGGGCTCCATGCGCCGTTGAAGGAAGGTGACGAGGTGACGTTGATGGTTCCCATCGGCGGCGGCTGATGGGCGTTCGAGGTGTGTGCCTGGCCGCGGCTCGCCCATCGCTCTCAAGGCCCTGTTGTTGCTTCCAGTTGTCCAGCGAGAAGGATTCCCATGAAAAACCTTGAACGATGGTACTACCCGAAGTCCATCCCCGAGGCCCTCGAGCTGTTGGCCGAAGGGGGGGGGAAAGTGAAGGTGATCGGAGGCGGCACGGCGCTCGCCGAGAGCCGTTCGCCGGATATCGTCGCCCTGGTGGACATCACGCGGATCGATGCCCTGCAGCACGCGACGGTCGAAGGGGACGGGCGGTGCACGCTCGGCGCGGTCCTGACGGCGCACCACCTGGCGGAGTGGTTGAACGCCCCTCCCGTCGTTGCCCGCACGCTCTGCAAGGCGGCCGGAACCATCAGCCACCGGATGCATCGCAACGTGATTACACTTGGCGGCAACATCGTGCAGCTCTACGCCTGGTCGGACCTGCCGGTCGCGTTGCTCGCCCTGGACGCGGTGTGTGTGCTGCAATCGGCGAAGAATGGGACCAGGCGGTTGCCCATTCGCAAGCTTACGACCGTGCACCCGGCCAAGGAACTCCTGTTCCACGAGATGTTGACCCAGGTGGAGATACCCGCTCTTCCCGCCCGTTCGGGCGGCACGTTCGTCAAGTTCGCCAGGACCGAGACCGATTATGCCTTCGCCACGGTTGCCGCGCGGGTCGACCTGGATGGCGACGGTGTGGTTTCGGATTGTCGGATCGTGGTCGGGTGTGCCGTGCCCCGTCCGGTACGTCTCGAGGCTCTCGAGGCCATGGTGACGGGACAGGATCCATCGCCGGGGTTGGCGGCCGAGGTGGGGTCCCGGGTCGGGACGCACATCAGGCCGCTGGGCGATTTCCGGGCGAGCGCTGCCTATCGTGCAGAACTCTGCTCGGTCCTGGTGAAGCGCGCGTTGCTCGAGTGTTTCGACCAGGTGGTCGGTGTCGCAGCGATCGAGCGAGGAGAAGGCGCATGAAGGTGACGTTTATGCTGAATGGCCGTGCGGTATCTTACGACGCCCGGCCGGATGAAATGTTGCTCGAGGTGCTCCGCCGGGAGGGATGGCTTGGTGCCCGGCGGGGGTGCGAGGACAACAACTGCGGGGCCTGCACGGTGATCGTGGACGGGAAGACCGTGTTGGCCTGCGCCACGTTCGCGGCCCAGGTGGAGGGGCGTTCAGTGACCACCATCGAGGGGCTCGGCGACCCGGCCAATCCGCACCCTATCCAGAGGGCTTTCGTGGACGCAGGGGCGGTGCAGTGCGGGTTTTGCATGCCCGGCATGATCCTTTCGACCAAGGTCCTCCTGGATGAGACGCCCACCCCAAACCTCGAGGCCATCCAGGACGCACTCGATGGCAACCTGTGCCGCTGCACCGGCTATGTCAAGGTGTACGACGCCGTGCAACGGGCCGCCGCAGCCCTCGCCGCCGGGGAGGAGACGACATGACGACACGGTACGACGACACCGCTCGAGATCGTAGTGCCCCGGATCCCGTCGCATTCGACGTCGTGGGGCGCAACGTGGAGAAGGTCGACGGGATAGCGCTCGCCACCGGGCGAGCCATGTACGCCGGTGATTTCGAGATCCGCGGCACGCTCGTGGGCAAGATCCTGCCCAGTCCTTACGCGCACGCGCGGATTCGTCGCATCGACGTGACCGAGGCAAGAACCGTTCCGGGCGTGCACGCTGTCCTGACCTGGAAGGACCTCCCGCGGGTTCCCCACACCACCGCCGGACAGGGATACCCCGAGCCGTCGCCCTACGACACCTTCGTCCTCGACAACAAGGTCAGGTTCGTGGGGGACAGGGTCGCCGCCGTCGCCGCCGAGACGGCCGAGGCGGCCGACGAAGCCCTGCACAGGATCCGGGTCGACTACGAGGTCCTCGAGCCGGTGCTCGACGCCCGCAAGGCGCTGGCTGCCGGGGCGCCGGTCATACACGACGAACCGGAAGCCCATGTCGTCATCCCGGTCCGGTACGAACCCGAGCGCAACCTGGCCGCCCACGTCCACGCAGCCGTCGGCGACCCCGCCACAGCCTTCGCCGACCCGGATGCGATAGTGGTCGAACACGAGTTCGAGACCCAGTATGCCCAGCACTGCCCGATCGAGCCGCACGTGGTCCTGGCCTACCCGGATGACCAGGCCCGCCTGGTTATCGTGACAAGCACCCAGGTGCCCTTCCATGTGCGCCGGCTCGTCGCCCAGGCCCTCGAGTTGCCGGTCCGCAGGATCCGGGTCATCAAGCCACGTATCGGCGGGGGGTTCGGCGCCAAGCAGGAGGTGCTGCTCGAGCAGCTCTGCGCGGCACTGGCGCTTGCCGCCAACCGCCCGGTGCGCATGACCTACACCCGGAAGGAGGAATTCGTCGCCGCGCGCACCCGCCACCCCCAGGTCATCCGGATCAAGGCCGCGGTGGACCCCGACGGCACACCTCGAGCCATCGATTTCACCGTGCTGATGAACACGGGCGCATACGGTTCCCACGCGCTGACCGTGGCGTCCAACACCGGAAGCAAGAATCTCCCCCTGTACACCTGGAAGGACGTCCGGTTCGACGCCAGTGTCGTCTATACCAACCTCCCCGTGGGCGGAGCCTACCGCGGCTACGGCGTCACCCAGGGCGCCTTCGCCCTGGAATGCACCATCGATGAACTGTGCGAAAAGCTGGGTTCCGACCCGGTCGAATGGCGCAGGAACCACCACATCCGGGCCGGAGAGAGTTCGCCCATCTTCGAGAAGCTCGGCGAGGGCAAGCCAGGGGTCCCGTTCACCATCGGGTCGTGTGAACTCGACCGGTGCCTCGAGGTCGGTGCCAGGGCGATAGGGTGGAAAGAAAAACGCGCACGGCGTGAGACAGGCCCGTTCCGGCGCGGCGTGGGCATGGCGGCGCTCATGCAGGGCAGCAGCATCCCGCACATCGACATGGGGGCGGCGACGATCAAGATGAACGAGGACGGCTCGTTCAACCTCCTGGTGGGCGCCACGGACATTGGGACCGGAAGTGATACCGTGCTCGCCCAGGTCGCCGCGGAGACCCTGGGCGTCTCCTCGGAACAGATCATCGTGCTGTCGAGCGATACGGATGTGACACCGTTCGACGTGGGAGCGTATGCGTCGTCCACCACCTACCTCTCGGGCGAGGCGGTGCGTCGAGCCGCGGCCCAGGTGGCGGACCGGATACGGGACTTCGCAGCACGAATGCTCGATAGGCCCAAGGACACGCTTTCCCTGCGGGGAGGCCGGGTGCACAGCGACGACGGCCGATCGGTCTCCCTGGCCGACGTGGGCACCGAATCGCTCTACGTCTCGGAACAGGAGCAGATCTGCGCCACCGCGTCGTGCGTCACCGAGAAAAGCCCGCCGCCCTTTGCCGCCCATTTCGCCGAGGTGGAGGTGGACATGGAGACCGGGTTCGTCAAGGTGTTGAAGTACGTCGCAGCCGTGGACTGCGGAACCGCGCTCCACCCGAAACTGGCCGAGGGGCAGGTCGAAGGCGCGGTCCTGAACGGGATCAGCTACGCCCTCACCGAGGAGTACCTGTTCAACGACAAGGGCCGGATGCTCAACGACAGCTTCAGGCATTACAAGATCTACTCGACTCGAGACCGGCTGGACATCCAGACCATCCTGGTGCCGAGTTATGAACCGACAGGGCCCTACGGAGCGAAATCGGTGAGCGAGATCAACATCAACGGCCCGCTGCCCGCGATCTCCAACGCCATCTACCATGCCGTGGGCGTCCGCATGCGCAGGGCGCCGTTCACTCCCGAGCGCGTGTTGGCCGCTATCCGGGAGAAGGACGGCGTGTAGCCGCTCCGGGATCCTGGTCGCTGATTGGCCCACCTGGACTTCTTCACAGACGCTCCGTATTGCGGCGGAGCATGCCGAAGTTGACATAAGACATCAAATCGCCACGATGCCTACAGGGGGGACACGCAACCCACCAACCCCCAACACGCTGAGGACCCACTGATGAGAAAAAAGTTGTTGTTGGCCAGCCTTGCGATCTTTCTAGGAAGCTGCGGAAGAACTCCGCCCGAAGATGGATACACGAGTCTCATAGAAACCCGGGAAGAACCACCCGGAGAAAACTGCGATGGCGGAGGTGAGGCCGTCCTCACCGGGGTGGACACGAACCGAAATGGGAGCCTGGACCCGGACGAAGTTGAAAACACCGTCTATTTGTGCAACACCACATCTGAAGGCGCCACCACACTCATTCAAACATCGGAAGAACCGCCAGGAGACAACTGCCCCGCTGGTGGTGTGCGGATCACGTGGGGACTGGACGCCGATGGAAACGGCCAGCTCGACGACGCCGAAATCCAGGACCAGACCTACGTGTGCAACGGGACCGATGGAGCCGATGGGGCCGATGGAGCCGATGGGGCCGATGGAGCCGATGGACAGGACGGGGCGCCCGGCTCCCTCGTCTCGATCTCCCCGGAACCGGCGGGAGACAGTTGCCCTGCGGGCGGCCAGGCCATCTCGACTGGTCCGGACACCAACGGAGATGGGGTCCTTCAAGCCGGCGAGGTCACCGATACCACCTATGTCTGCGCCCCCGAGAGCGGCGAAGGCCCGTCGAGCCTGATCCAGCAGATCGAGGAACCGCCGGGGGACAACTGTCCTGCAGGCGGCGTCCTCGTGCAATCCGGAACGGATCTCAACGCCAACGGAACGCTCGACAGCGACGAGATCGCGGCATCGAGCTACGTGTGCAGCGGGGTGTCCAGCCTGGTGGACGTGGCAACTGAGCCGGAAGGAGAGAACTGCCCGTTCGGTGGGGTCCGCGTCGACGTGGGCGAGGACGACGGGAGTGCCGAGGGCCATGCAGGCAACGGTGTCCTGGATGACGATGAAATCGACGATACTGTCTACGTGTGCGGGGCACAGCAACCGCCGGGCGCCTTCCGGCTATCCGCCACCGACGAGGACTATTTCGCCTTTTCCGACATGGCCGGGTTCATGTCTGGGGGGTCCTGGTCCATCCTCGAGGCCGTGCGATTCCCGGCAGGCGCGAGGCCCGGCTGGCATTTCTTCCGGGGCAAGGCCTGGGAGGACAAGACCGGCGACGTGGCATTGCAAGTCAGCCTCGACGAAAATCCGCCTTTCGCCCTGGGGTGGGTCTACTTGGGAGGTTGGAACAGTTTCCGATGGGATGACTCCTCTTCGTCCGTGCTGAGACCGGACACGACCCTCACTTTTTGTGTTCAATTCGACGCGGACACCAACATGCTGGCATTCTGGGTCAACGGTGTCAAGCGAGCGGAAGTCGCTCTCTCCAGCGTCGTCGACGACTCGAGCAACACGAACCCGCTCTATTTCGGTGGTCAGGCGGTCGCTCCCGACAAGCTCGAGGGAGACCTCTACACCGAGGCCGACGTGGTCATGATCCATCAGGCCTGGCTGACCCGCATGCTGAGCGTGGATGAACTGATCGCGTACGACGGGACCAACTTCGTCGTGGACGACACCACGGTTTTTGCCACCGACATCCGCGAAGAGGGCGTTTCGGGTCAACTGGACTTCTACGACCTGGTGAGTGGTACGTTCGCGACCCCGGGAAACGATCCCGAATACGTCACCCTCGAGTAGACGCACGAATGAAACAGGACGGCCCGGGCTTTCGGGGTCCTCCTCGCCGAACAGGCCCGTTTGAGCGAGCAGGGCGTCCTCGATCTTGGGAGCGAACTCGAGCGGCGCGGGGCCAGGAATGGCCAGTTTTTCGTTGTGGCGTGTCGCGGGGTTCAGGCCATGGGGCGGGGCTGGAGTGCTCGACGATGCTATGATGCGACCGAGTGCCAGGTATCCGACCACGGGAGACGATCCCGGCAGCAGGGTGCCTGGCAGGAGAGCAGCCGCGCGAGGTACTGGTGCAATCCAGGTGGGATGACCCCGCTGGCGCACCGATGGCGCGCCGGCCCACCAGGGAGGTTCCCGTGAGCGATGACTTCCTCCACCTGCCCGAGCACGTCACTATCCCCGCCGTCAAGCCCGACGGGCGCAGCCCTGCCTTCGATGGTGTCGACGCGGATACCTTGCGCTCCGCTGTGGCGAACCGGCTCGGCATGGTACCGATCCCGGTGCGCTCGGTACACTTTCGTGCTCTCTCGAAGCCCACGTGGCGACTGGTCGTCCCGGCCCATGACGACCCGCACGGACAGGGCGGAACTCGGATCCTGGAAGCCCTCGAGCCCCTCATCCGCCACCGAAACGACGTGGTGCTGGAGCCCTTGCGGTTCCAGCACCCGCCCGCGGGGGGCCTGTCCGAAGAGGACATTCAGAACTGGCGAAACAAGGGAAACAACACGAGCCAGATCGCCCGGACCGACTACTTCCTCCTGGCGGGCGGCCCGGAAGATCTCCCTTTCGAATTGCAACACCACCTTGCCATCGACCACCCGGTTGGCCGGCTGAGCTTTGCCGATCTCGACGGCTATCACCAGTACGCCCAGAAGGTGGTCGCGCTCGAGACGCAGCCCACGGTGCCGGCGCGGACCTCCCTGCTTGCCGTTGCAACGAGCGTGGACGATGCGACGCGGCTCAGCCGCCGGGTGATTGGCTCCATCGCCGATGAGGTATCTGCCAGCCGGGGAGGGAGCAGACATGCCACGGGACGCCGGGGCGGCACGACCGTCCGGCGGCTCCTGGGCAGCGACGCCACCAGGGATCGCCTGATCGACGAGGTGCGTGCGACCGGATCGGGCGATGCCATGGTTCTGCTCGCCGGAACCCACGGGGTGGAAAGCAAGGAGCCTGCGCACCCGCGCCAGGGGGCTCCAACCGATCAGGAGGGCAACCCCATCGACTCGAGCTGGCTCCGGAGCACGTGTGGTAACCAGACCCAGCCGGGAGGAGGGGTCGTGATCCTTCACGCCTGCAACTCCGGTGGCACGCCTCGAGACCGCGGTTGGGCCGACCTCTTGCCGGGTTGGCAGGTCGCTCTTCCGGAAGCCGACCGCGTGTCCGACCTGCCGTCGTGGCTTCTCGCCCAACCATCTGGACCCCTGGCGATCGTTGCCCACGTGGACATCCTCTTTGTCTGGGGGCTCCTGGACTACTTCGGGAGAAAACCGCACAGCGCGGGAAGCAGCGGTGTGGAGCCGCTGTTCTCCATGACCGCAGGTCTGTGCAACGGATTGCCCGTGGGTCCTGCGGCGAGGAGCTTCGTCAGTGCGGCGAACCGGTGTGCGGACCGGTTGGCGCGGCGCACGTTCAACCGCCGGGGGACGTCCGGCACCGTTTCGGACCGAACCATCTTCGACTGGTTCCAGTGGCACGACGCCAGGGGGTGGATTGTCCTGGGCGACCCCATGGTCACCGCGGGGGGCGTGCCGGCCGGACGGCGCGTGATGGCTGCCCAGCCTTCGCGTGCGGTATTCCGTGGCCTGCCCTTCGGAAATCGTTCACGTTGACCTGGGCGCGACCGTTCGGCAGGCTGTCGCTCGGGGCACGAGCCCAGGGCTGGCGTGAACGGGTAGCCGGTGTCAGCGGGCCACGTCGCTCACGATGGGCGTTCCTGCTTCGTCGATGGTGAACCGCACTTTCAGTTCCGGCTCGGTGGCCAGGATCGCCTCGACCTCGTCACCCACGCCCGCGGAGCGGACTTCCAACTCGGTCCCGGCGAACCGTGTCCAGTCTGTCGTCGAGGTATCGCAGAACGCGGAGATCTCCACGTAGGGATCGGGCAGTCCGAACAGTTCGGGCATCTCGATGACGCACACAGAGTGGCTCTCCTCCGTGATGACCCAGCGGGGGGACACGACCACCGCCCGCGCGCCGCGCCGGGCAGTCACGTTTCGTGTCCATTCACATACGCGCCGGGTGCTCCCCCCCAGCGCGAAGAGCGTCCGCATTTGCTCGACTTCCCAGGTCGTGTGCGTGTAGCCCTCCGGCTGCATGCTGCACACCGGCCACCCCTTGCCAGGCCGACTCGAGAGCTTGCCGGCACTGACCAGCTCGAGCGTGGTCCCGGGCGCGACGCCACCCGCTCCCAGCGTGCTCGATCGCTCGAGAACCGCGGCTTCCAGCCACTCGGGAGGTGGCCGGCCAGGGGCCACGATGGCATGGAGCGGGCGCCATGCTGCAGCGCCCTCGAGCATCACTCGCAGGTCGGGACCGCCATCGGTCCCGAATGCCACGTCCGCGGGTACCTCGAGGCGCAGTGCCTGTGCGTCGTCCGGCCCGCTGTCCACGCTTCCCAGCAGCCGTGCCGCTCCGGTACCGGCACCCTCCACGACGACCAGCGCCAGGGTCGCCGCGACGGGGGCGGGGAATCGGGCGACGATGGCCAGATCCCGGTGCTCGGAAGGCTCCACGCGGGTCACCCAGGCCTCCGCTGCCCGGGGTTCGGTCTCACGGGTTTTCTCCGCCATCTTTTCCTCCATCATCGCCAGTCACCGCTGAGAAAGAAACCGGCCCAGTAGTAGGGGTGCGTGTGCCTGGCTCGACGAGAGGGCGCTGCTCCCTCATCCGGGCACGGCTCCCCTTGGTGGTGATCTCGTTCGGCTTCCCCACTCGGGGAAGATGGTACGCCCACCGTCCGGGTCTCCCGAGGCGACGCCGGGGTCGGCTCGTCGCCGGCGAACATCTTCCGCTGCGCCATCGCCAGGGCGAGTGCTCGAGGGCGCCCCTGGGACAGCTCTCGGTAGAACCAGGACATCAACCGCGCACTCGCGGCATCGTCCACGCGCCAGCCGGTGGCCACCACTGCTCGAGCGCCGGCGGCGAGAAACGCCCACGAGAGGATGTGCGGACCCTCGCCGGTGTCGGCGAGCGGGCCGCCGCCCGACTCGCAGGCCGACAGGGTGACCAGCTCGGCGGAAAGCCGGAGCCGCATGATCCGGTAGGCGTCGATTGTCGCCTCCCCGGTGGCGTAGCGCACGTTCCGGGCGTCCTCGCGGGGTCCGTCCTGGGCCTGCTCCTCCTTTCTCCGGGGCGGCGTGGGAGCGAGCGTGAGCGTGGCCGGACGTCCGGGCGCGCCTCGAGAACCGTGCACGCCCAGGTGCAAGTACCTGGCCCGGGGCGCGAGTGTCTCCAGGACCCGGACGGTCGCGCCGGCACCGATTCTCAGCTCGGTCCCCTTCAGCAGCGCGACCATCTCCCGCGCTTCGGCCTCGGCATGGGGCAGGTCCCCGTGGGGATTGGCCAGGGCGGCCACGAGCGCCTGGGTCGAAGATGGTCTCGAGACCCACCGGACGCCTGCCTGGAGTGAGGGCAAGTAGAAGATCGGGTGCGTGCCGATCAGCGCGTCACCGGGGAGATGGCGCGCGTCCGGCCGTGGCAGCGCGTGGATCGGGAGGCCATGGAGCGGGCCCTGGAGCACCCATCCGAGGGGTGTGCCGGGAGACAGGACCTCGAGCCAGTCCTGGATCGGGTCCAAGAGGAGGTCGGAGAGGTCGACGAGCGGCCGGAGGTGGTCGAACGAACGGGAATCGGCCGTGTCCTCGCCGGGGGGCGTTCGCAGGCAGGCTCGAGCGGCCTGAATCTTCTCGATCAACGTGGCCCGGGCGACAGGCAGTGCCCGCCAATCGACGTTGGCGTCGTGGACTTTCAGGAGAACGAGGTGGTCGGGCAAGGTGTGGGTCACGAGAAAGCAGGTGTCTGCCGGGAGCCGGTTGCACAGCGCTTCAGCGTCGAGCACGGGATCTGTGGCTGGGTCCGTCGAGGAGGGCGGGGCATCGTCCATCCCGGCAGGATCCGCGGCGGGATCCGATGCCACGAGGGCCTCGAGAAACGCTCGAGCCCGGGCGCGCTCCATCGCGTCGAGGAGTTCGAGCCCGGGTGCGGCCCGTTGCACCATTTGGGTGATCCACCGCTCGTAGAGGGCGAGGCTGAACCGGGAGAACTCGGTCCGCAGGAGCCGGGGGAGCCCGGTCCGCACCCTCTCCACCGCCTCCACCCCGGTGCGGTACTCGGCCTCCGCGCCAGGCAGCTCGAGCGCCTCCCGGAGCCGTCCTCGCGCAAGCGCCGCCCTCCGCAGCGTCTCCAGGGCAAGGTCCCGCGAGAGCGGCGCGTCGAGCTGCAGCAACCTGGCGGCTTCCTCCAGGTTTCCCCGGTTCAACTCGAGTTCGCCAGCCACCACCCGGGCCTGGTCTCGATAGGCCGGCGGCTCCGCGGGCAGGGTCTCCAGCGCCCGGTCCAGCAGGTCGCGGGCTTCATCGTATTGCCGGCCGCCGGCCAGGGCCGCCCCGAGGCTGAGTGCGCTGATGCCCACCTCCTGTGGACTTCCGACGCGACGCACGCGTTCGCGCTGCTGCCGGAAGTAGGGAACCGCTTTCTCGTACCTCCCCAACTCCAGTTCCAGGAGGCCCAGGTCGCCGAACACCTTCATCTGACCCCGCTCGTCCGCTAGTTCACGATAGGCTTCCAGGGCTTCGCCGAATCGCGCGCGAGCGTTCTCGAAGCGGCCCAGTTCGTGCTCAAGCTGACCGATGGCCTCGAGCGCAGCGGCCAGCAGGACCTTCTCGCCGGCCTGACGGGCGGGGTGAAGCACCTTCGAGTAGGCCTCCCGGGCTTCGGTGTAACGCTCCTGCCGGTAGAGCCCCCACCCGATCGAGAGGTGCTCCCGGGCTGCTTCGACACGATCCCCGCTCTTCTCGTGAAACGCCAGCGCACGGGAAAAACAGGCCAGGGCGCGGTCGTGGGACCCCGCGTCCAGCAGTGCACGCCCCGCCTCCCGGGCCGCCATGGCCGCGATCTCGCCGGTGTCGGCCTCGTTCGCCACCTGCTCCGCCCGCTCCAGGGCCTCGAGTGCTTCCTGGAGCCGCCCCTGGCGCCGTAGTGCCCTCCCCAGCAGGAAAGCGGACTCCGCGGCCAGGGCGCGGTCGGGACTGCCGGCCAGATCGAGCGCGCGAAGCAGGGCCTCGGCTTTCTCCCACTCGGCCGCTTCCAGGGCCGTGTAGACCGGCTGGAGTTCCGGCGGAACAGCCGGCTCCTGCGCTTCGTCGTGCCGGAAGCCGCCTCCCTCCAGGACCACTACCCCGCTCGAGCACTGCTCGTTCAGGACCGAGACCAGCCGCTCGAGCCGCTCGTCCGGGCCGGCGACCGTGGCGGCGTTGACCTCCTCGAGCCGGTCAGCGAACCCTTCGATGGGCTCGAACGCCGCGACGAGCACCGGTCTTTCGATGGCCGGTTGGGGGCCAAGAACGATCTCGACCTCCTGCACGTCCTCTCCCCGCCCCGGGGGAGGAAGTGGTTCGCCGTCGAAGCAGGCGGTCAGGCGGTCGTCGCTCACCAGCACCAGGTAGACGACGGCGGACGTGGGGCGGCGATATCGAATCTCGATGCGATCTCTCCTGGCGAGCCGGGCAGGACTATGCGCGCGTTCCGGCCCGGATGGCCGATGGTGCCGGACCCGGCTTCGCACCGGGCAGGGTGTTACCACCATGTCGAAGCCGGCGAAGTCCTCGAGCCTTGCGTCCATCCAGTTGAAGAAGGCCCGAACGCGGCCGCCGAGCCTGGACAGGCGTCCCAGTACGCAGACGCCCGCGGCCCCGGGCTCCCTCGCGGTTGCTTACCTTCTCGACAGCGTGCTGTAGGGTGCGGTCTCTGGACGCGCCCGGGCCGGCAGACCGAGAGGCACAACCCGTTCTGCGACCGGAGGACTGAGCAGCACCGCGCCCCGCTGCACGTCGGCAAAGCCAGAGCGAGCTTGTTCAAGAGCGTCGCCGATGGGACGCCCGGCGTTGGAAATGAGCCCGCGCGACACGAAGACGGCCGCGCCGAACCCGGGTTCCAGGGAGAGCACGGCCTCGATCGCGCGTACCGCTCCAGCAAGGCGGCCTGCATCCACCGGGTCGCCTCCGACCGAACCGGTTCCCACCTCGCAGCATGCCAGGAAGCCCCTGTTTTCCTCCTCCCGGACGAGGAAACCCTGCGCATCGAGGGCCGGGACGAGCTTCTGGACGGTCCAGTAGTCGACGTTGCCCAAGGCGATCGCTGCTACACAGAGTGCGCTGCCCCAGGCCCGGTCGGCAGACATCGCCGGGAGGGTGTCGAACGGGGAGCCCGGGCCCGCAAGTGCCCGGACGCAACGGTTGCAGCTCAGGAGGTGCGCTTCGAGCTTGGAACAGTCCTCTTCGGGCAGGGTGCCGCGCCGGTAGGCGTCGAACACGGACTCGGGGGCGCAACCGCCCTCCCGGAACCGCTGGTAGGCACCGGCTTCCCTGAGAAGGGCGTTCATGTCTTCGTTGCCTCGTGCTCCACTCATGCTACGTGCACTCCCGCTGGCCAGTGTGCCCATTCGGGGCTCCGGGCAGCGCGGACCGTCCCCCTGGTTAGCCAGTCTTCCTGGCGCGCTCTTTCTTAGCTCGCGATCGGGCAAGGGGACGCTTTTCTGGCCCGTTTTCCTCTCCGTTTTCGGTTTCTCTTGGAGGTGAGGACTCAAGCCCGGTCTCCTGCAGTCTGTCCCGGATTCGCCTGGCTCTCCCCCTGATCCTGTAGACGGTCTGGTAAACCGTATTCACTTCCTTGCCCAGTTCGTCAGCGATCTGCCGGGCGCTCCGCCCCTCGACGAAATGCATGCGAAAGCAGGCGCGTTCCTCCTCGCTCGTCTTATCGAATTCTTCCAGAAGGAGGCGGACCAGCTCGGCGTCGGCGACGCGGATCTCCGGGTTGGGCCGAGCTTCCACTAGCTGCGCCCCCCCCGGTTCACCGATGGGGACGCGTGGCAGAACCTCTCCTTTCATCTTGTTGGACAGGCGCCTTTTGCAGCAGTTGCGCGCTATGCCCCGCGCAAAGCTGACCAGGGTCCCCTTGCCTTCCCATCTTTCCAGCGACTTCTCGAACTCGAGATGGGCAACGGCGATGGTCTCCTCGATGTCCTCCCGCGAAGCGCCATCCCGTCCCAGCGTGATGGTCACGGTGGTTGAAATGGCGGGCAGGGCGATCGCGTGGACGTGGCGTTGTGCCTCCGCATCGCCGGCGCGAGCCCGTTCGACCCACGCGCGCTCCTCCTCGTTCTGCTTTTTTCGTTCCGGGTCGGCCGGGCTCGAATCGTCTGGGCGTTGGCCACGTTGCTTTTTCATGTCCGCCGGTATTGCAGGATCGAGGTTGGGCTTTCTGGGTGAACCCGAGGGCAGGTTACCGAAGAAAACCTATGTCGTCAAGGTGGTCGCACCTAAGATCTTTCGCCCGGGAACGACAGAAGGACGTAAGCGTGCAAACAACCGCACCCTTGCTTTTTCGCGGAGTTTGGCAGTGGGCAAGTAAGCGGGTGGATGTGATGTCGTCGGGGGGGGGCGGCCAGCCCTCCTCCACGAAGGTCGGTCGCCCCTTCCGCGCGACCAGGTGGATGGGCTGTTGTCGGCGGCCGGGCCAGACTGGCCCGGTCACGCATGAGACACGTGCCTCTTGGAATACATCAGGGGGGTTATGGGGAGATGTGTGACCGAAGGCCGGGTTTCGGGGACACGAACACACGCACACCCGCTCGCCGCTCCTGCTCCTCGGGGCGCACCACGACGCCCACTTCGACCACCCGGCTACTCGCCCTGTCCCGGACATCGCGACCAGCCCCAGCAGCTTGCCGAACCACGCCCATCTCGCTTTTTCGCTGATGGACGAGCTTCTTGTACCAGTAACTCATGGCCCAATACGAGAGTTCATGCTGACGGCAGTACTCAGCCCGGCCAAGGCCGCTGGCTCGCCACCGGTCCACGCTGGACCTGCCATGACATGGCCCCGGAAGGTGTCGGAAGACTTCGATTCTGCTTCATGACAACCTCCTTATCGTATGCTGTTCCGGTTGTCCCGCATCATTCCGTTGGCGATAGCCGGGCGGTAGGTGGGGTTTGTTGAGCGCTTGCGCTATTTTCTCTCCGGAGCTTCTCTGGAAGGGCACGAACCGCCCGCCGATCAGCCCGTCTCGAGCAGCGGGCGCAAACCCGCCTCGGCGGCTTCGAGGGTGGGCTCGATCACCATGGGCTCCCCGGCCACCTTGCGGGCGTTG
The DNA here is from genome assembly GCA_024278455.1 of Myxococcota bacterium. Lineage (GTDB taxonomy): Bacteria > Myxococcota_A > UBA796 > JAJRTE01 > JAJRTE01 > JAJRTE01. Next base: position 34,628 of record JAJRTE010000091.1, on the reverse strand, counting down.
GCGATGTCCTTCAGCCCGTTCCCGGTGATGAGACAGACGATGCGCTGGTCCGGATCTACCTTCTGCTCCCGGACCATCTTCTTGAGACAGGCCCACGTGGTGGCCGCGGCAGGCTCGGCGAATACCCCCTCGAGCAGCGCCAACTCCCGGATAGCGGCGAGGATGTCCAGGTCCGGCACGGTGATGGCACTTCCGCCGGACTCGATGACCGCGCGCACCGCGGCGATCCCGTCACGAGGCACGTCCACCGAAATGGAGTCGGCGCAGGTGGTGGCCTGCACGGTGGGGATGGCGACCGTGGCCCAGTCGATCGGCCCCGGGCGTTCCCGCGTCTGCCTCTGGAGCGTCCAGACTGCCTTGCTGATGGCGTCGCTGTCGCTGGACTGGGCGCAGGCGAGCCTGGGCAGGCGCTCGATGAGGCCGAGGGCGTGGAGGTCCTTGAGACCTTTCCAGATCCCGCTGATGATGTTCCCGTCGCCGACCGGAACGACTATCCAGTCCGGGGCCTGCCACCTGAATGCCTCGCAGATTTCGAAGCTGCAGGTCTTCTTGCCTTCTCGAGTATACGGGTTGTACCCGGTGTTCCGGTTGAACCAGCCATGCTTCGTGCAGAACTCGAGGCACAGGTCGAAGGCGTCGTCATAGGTGCCACGCACGGCCATGACGTGGGCGCCGAAGATCAGCAACTGGGCGATCTTGGCAGCCGGGGCCTTCTCGGGCACGAAGATGACACAAGGCATGCCCGCGCTCGCCGACAGGCATGCCATGGAACTGCCGGCATTGCCCGTGCTCGCCCCGGCCACGATGGGCGCGCCGATGTCGCGTGCTCGAGCCAGCGCCACCGCGCTCGCCCGGTCCTTGTAGGAGGCCGACGGGTTGAGTCCGTCGTCCTTGAGGTAGAGTGCGCGCAGCCCCTCGGAACGGCCGAGCCTCTCGGCACGGTACAACGGCGTCGCGCCGACGCGCAGCCTGGGCGCGGAGTCGATGTTCTCGACAGGCAGGAGCGGTGCGTACTTGAAAATGTCGTTTCGGGGCGACTGGAACGGCGCATCCATGTCCATGGACGCTCGGACAGCATCATAGTCGTAGGTCACGTCCAGGTTGCCGTGGCACGCCGGGCAAACGAACCCTTCGAACGCGGCGGGCCGTGTCGCTCCGCATGCCACGCAACGAAAACCGGTGACGAACATGGTCGTGTCTCCTCGTGGGGGTTGGCGCCGGGACGAACAGGGTGCCGGCGGAAGTGGGGTCGCCGGGCCTCGAGGCCTTCGGGCTCAGGGCACGATGTGGGTCCCGGTCTCCCCGGCCAGGGCCTGCTCCAGCAGGTGGGGCTGCGTGATGATGACCCGCTTGCCACCGTTGTCGAGAAAGTCGATGGCCGCCTGGATCTTGGGCTTCATGCTGCCGGGTGCGAAATGGCCCTGGGCCATGAACGCCCTGGCTTCGGCGACGGTCATGGTGTCGATGTGCCGCTCGCCGGGCTTGCCGAAATCGAGTGCCACCTTGTCGACGGCGGTGGAAATGATGAACAGTTCAGCCTCGAGGTTGGTGGCGAGCAGACAGGAGGCCTTGTCCTTGTCTATCACGGCGGGAACGCCCCGGAGCGATCCGTCCTCGGTTTCGATGACCGGGATCCCCCCACCGCCCACGGCGACCACGATGATGTCCTTTTCGAGCAGGGCCGCGATGGCGTCGGTCTCGACGATGCGCCTGGGTTCGGGCGATGCGACGACGCGCCGCCAGCCCCTGCCAGCATCTTCCCGCACGACCCACCCTTCGGCCTGCGCGTGGTGCTTTGCGTCTTCTTCGCTGTAGAACGGGCCGATAGGCTTCGCCGGGTTCTCGAAAGCCGGGTCGTCCCGGTCGACCACGACCTGGGTGACCACCGTGGCCACCGCTCTCGACATCTTGCGGCGCTTGAACTCGTTGGCGAGCGTCTGCGCGACCTGGTAGCCGATGGCGCCCTGCGTGTCTGCCACGCAGGAATCGAGCGGCACCTGGTGCAAAATGTCCTTCGCCAACTCCGATCGGAGCAGGATGAAGCCCACTTGAGGCCCGTTCCCGTGGGTGATGACGACACGGTACCCTTCCTGGACGATGCCGGCGATGTGCGTGCTCGTCTCTCCAGCGGCCAGGTATTGGTCCAGAACCGACATGTGGCTCGAATCCTTGATCAAGGAGTTTCCGCCAACCGCGATGACAACCAGCTTTTCCATGACTCCCTCACGGTATCGATTGGCCTGCCGCGCGCGGCGGCAACGGCCGGGCAGTGAACGTTGTACTCGGAATCGCCCTATTGTACTCGAATCCGCCGCCCCCGCAAGCAGAGACGGATGGCCGTCTTGGGCCAGGGTGATGCGCCGTGCCGCTCAGCCCCGAACGGGGCTGCCATGACGGGTGCCGGGATGGTGCCGGGCGCCCCTTCCCCGCGGAGGCGTCAAGGTGTTCCCTCGAGGGGGCCGTTGCCCGGCAGGTTGGCGGGCATGTTGACACGATGCGAAGGTATCGAGCCCAGGGCCATCGTGGCGATGCGAGCCAGAGGAGCATTCTTGAGGTCCTTCGCCACGTTGAGGCAACGCTCGAAGGCTTCTCGCGCCCGGCGGTTCTCCCGCATGAGCACCTGGCACTTGCCGGACAGCAGGTGGGCACGCGCGACCACGTACCTGAGTCGTCCGGTTTCCGGCCGGGACATGACGAGGTGGATCTCCTTCAGCGCTGCCTTGGGTTCGCCGACGAGCGCCTTCAGGTAGGCGAGCGATAGCTTCTGGTCCGTCTCGAGTTCGGGCCGGTGCACTGCCGTGGACAGCTCGAGCGCTGCCTTGAGGTAGGGGTGAGCGCGTTGTGGTACGTCTTGCTCGAGGCACAGGCGTCCGATATCTCCCAGGATCCGGGATTGGGCCGCCTGGTCCCCGAGTTCCCTCGCGATGCCCAGGGCCTCCTTGTAGCACCTGAGAGACAGGCTGTCCCGGTGAAGGTCCCGGTGCAGATCGCCCAGGGCCATGAGCACGTCCAGCAAGAGCCTCGAGTCGTCCATCTCCCGGGCGGCGACGATGACCTTGCGAAAGCTGTCCAGCGCCCTGGCGTAGTGGCCCGCGTGGTGATAGAAGGCGCCCACACGCAGGGCGTATCGCAACACCGCGGCCCGGTCCCCATCGCGCTTGGCACGCTGGTAGGCACCGTAGAGGTGGTGCATGGCCTCCTCGAGGTCTCCGCGCCGCATGAGCGTGGTGCCCAGTTCGGCCTCGAGGCGCCCGACCACGGCGGAACGCCCATGCTTTCCAGCAATGGCGAGGGCCTCGCGGAGCACCTTGACCGCCTTGTCCATGTCGCCTCGAACGGCGTACTGCTGACCCAGGTCGGACATGAGTCCAATCGCCTGGTGCTCGAGTCCGGAACGCCTGGCCGATGCGAGCCACTCGTGAAGCAGGTCGTCGGAATCGGTCAACGAGCCCTGGTAGAGGACCGTGCCGGCGATTTTCCACCGGAGGCGCCTGCGGCGGTCTCCCCCGGAATCGTCGGCGGCGCGAACTGCCTCGAGTGCCCAACGATAGTAGACGAGCGCAGAAGCCACACCCTGCTCGTAGGCCAGCTTGTCGCCAGCCTTCTCCAATCGTTCGCTGGCGTCCTCGAGCTTTCCGAGCCTGGCGCTCACGGCCGTTTGCTCGGTGAAGTTTCCACGTCCCAACGGTGCCCATGCGCGGATGTTTCCGGCGATGCGCCGGTGGAGTTCGCGTGTGGTCGAACCGAGTGGCTGGTGCGCGGCAAGCCAGCGGTAGTAGGAATGCCGGAATCTGAAGGAACAGACGTGGCCCACCTGCCTCTCCTTCAGGATACCCATGGCGACGGCGTGCTGGAGCAACGCCCGGACATCGGCCCTGGTCCGAATCAACCGCTTGAGCACGGAGACGGGGAACAGCATGCCCAGGGCAGCCCCAGCCTTGAGGGTGGCGCGCACCGCTTCTGGCAGCATGGCGAATCGGCGGGCCATCAGGGCCTTGGGAGACCCGGGCAGCGACGCATCTTCGGCCTGGGCGTCCAGGCACGCCACACCGTCCTTGATTTCGATGAACCCCTCCTCGACCAACAGTGCGACGTAGTCCTTGATGTACCGGGGGACGCCTCCCGTGGACGCGAGAATGGTCTGGAGGAGTTCGAAGGCCACTTCGCTGGTGCCGAGCATGTCCTTGACCATGGCCTCCGCCATGGGACTGGGCATTCCCTCGAACTTGATGGGTGAAATGGGGGCCGCGGACAGCCAGGGCCTCGAGAAGTCCGGCGGCACTTCCAGCAGGAGCACGAGCTTCAGGTTCTTCAACCGCGTGACGAGGTGCGCCAGGTACTCCTCGGTCAAGGTGTCGGCGTGTTGGAAGTCCTCGAAAGCGAGGACCAGCGGGGCGTCCTTGGACAGGCCGGCCAGCAACTTGTCGAACAACACGAACAGGCCGTACTTCCGGCTCGAATCCTGCGATTGAGGGAACGTGACCGCTGGCTCCTCGAACAACGATTGTACCGTCTCCAAGTCTTCCGGAGACAACCCCAACTGGGTCAGCCGGGCCAGCTTTTCCTTCTCGGTCTCGGGACTCTCCGGCGGGATGATGCCGCAGATCTTCCGCAGCGCGTCCAGGAGCGTGAAATAGGCGAAGTGGCGCCTCCCCTCGAAAGATGTCCCGGCGAAGAAGGCGGCGCCGAGCTTGCGGTAGGACTGGCGATACTCCTCGCGCAGCCGACTCTTGCCCATGCCCTCCTCGCCAAGGAGAAGCACGACAGACGGCTTGCCCTCTTCCGCCTCCCGAAGACGGTCGACGAGGTTGGCCAGCATGGGCTCTCGCCCCAGGTACCTGGTGTAGAGGGCATACTTCAGTCGTTCGCCCGCGCGTTGCTCCGGCTCCACCAACTCGTAGACACGGGACAGCCTGGGCGGCGCACCCTTGCCCAGCCGGACGCTCTTGAACGAAAAGCGCCGCGGGGCGAGCGTTTTCGCCTGCTTGGACACCAGGATACGATTCTTGCCGCTGCCCAGGTTGACGAGCAACCTGGGGATGACGAATGTCTCCGTGACCTGCCAGCCGAACAGGGGATTCCCACTCCTGCGCTCGACGAGCACCGACCCGAGGTGACAACCGACGTCGAGGCTCCAGGCGTTGTCACCTTTTCCGGCGGTCGATGCGAACTCGTCCACGAGGCTTGAAGCGCACTCGAGGGCCAGCACGTTCGCCCCGGCCGGGTCGTCGCCGGTCCGCCAGCACGCGACAAAGCTGTTGTGGTTGATCTCCCACAGATCACCCCCCAGGCGTTCCACTCGACTCTCGAACTTGTTCACGAACGCGCGCAGCGCCTTGTCGCGCTCTCCAACATGCGAGCCGCCAGGAGCACCGCGGTTCCATTCGGCACACAGCACGACAACGCCGGTGCGAGACAGGAGAACGGCCTTGGCGAGATCGGGTGTTGGTTGATACGACGGAATCGTGCGACTGGACCCGACCGGAATGAACATGGTGCTGCGGCGGCCGGGTCGCCCTTCGCGGGCTCCGTCTCCGGAAACGATGCCGAATCCCAGGTCCTCACCGCGGCTGCGCTGAAGCTCCTCCGCGAACACTTTCCGGAGATACTCGGCGAGATCCGCCGACGAAACGTGCATGCCCTGGGCAAACATGAACGCCGAAAGGTCCTCGAGCATCTCCTGGTCTTCCTGGTAACGCGTCTTGAGACTGCGCGCGAGCGCCTTGAGCGTGATCCGGTCCAACTCCTCGGGTACGTCCGGCACGATTTCCGAAGGACGCGGAATCGGGGCGGTCAGTACCTTGCGCAGCGTCTTCTCGACATTGTCGGTCTTGAACAGCCGCTTTCCGGTCAGTATCTCCCAAAGTATGATGCCGACGGAAAAGATGTCGGAACGGCGGTCCAGCGTCCGCCCTTCCACCTGCTCCGGCGACATGTAGGCGTATTTTCCGCGAACCACCCCCTGCGAAGACGCAGACTGGAATGCCGCCCGGGAGATCCCGAAGTCCGTCAACTTGACTTCTCCCTCGAACGACAGCAGGACGTTCTGGGGGGAAACGTCGCAGTGAACGATGTTGAGATCGCGCTGCTCCCGGTCCTTTCGCCGGTGCGCGTAGTCCAGCGCCTTGAGGACTTCGCAAAGAACATACAGGCACAACGGCCTGGCAAACGGCTCGGTCTGCCGACTGCGGACCAGGGTCCGGGCGAGATCGTAGCCGTGGACATACTCCATGGCCATGAAGTATGTTTCTCCCTCCTTGGCGAGTTCGATCACCTGCACGATGTTGCCGTGAGACAACGACACCGTGATGCGCGCCTCGTCCAGGAACATGCGCACGAAATCGCTGTCGGACGTCAAGTGGGGAAGGATCTTCTTGATGACGAGAATCTTCTCGAATCCCGCCACCCCGTAAGACTTGGCCTTGTACACCTCGGCCATTCCGCCGGCGGAGATCTTCTCGATAAGGTGATACTTGCCGAAGAGTATCGGGTTGGCCACGTTGCCTCTCGGACCTTTTGCTGGTAACGGATCCCTGCTGGCGACCCAGGTGGTTCGTGCCGGCCGCCGGGGCTCGAAACAGCGATACCCGGCGACCGATCGCGATATTGTAGCACGGTTCGGCTATCGGACCACAACGATTGGGAAACGCCGGCTGGCTATTCCTCGATACCTGTTCAGGAGAACGCCATGACAGACCAGGACAGCACGTTTCGCCGACTCATCGCCGTCGTGGAGCGCCTGCGCGCTCCCGGTGGATGCCAGTGGGACCGCGCCCAGACGCCCCAGTCCCTCAAGCCATACCTCCTCGAGGAGGCTTTCGAAGTGCTGGACGCGATCGAGGAAGGCAACGCGGCCCACCTGTGTGAGGAACTAGGCGACCTCCTCCTCCATATCGTGTTCCAGGCCCAGATCGCCGCGGAAGCCCACCTGTTCGACATCCAGGACGTCATCAAAGGGATCCTCGGCAAAATGATCCGCCGCCATCCCCACGTCTTCGACAGAAAACATGCCGGCTCGACCGAACAAATCGCCACCGACTGGGAACGGCGCAAACGCGACGCGCGCAGGCTGCGCAATCCGGACGCTTCGTTGCTCGACGGCATTCCCCGCGCCATGCCAGCACTCCTGTTCGCTGCCAGGTTGACGGAACGGGCGTCTCGATCGGGCTTCGACTGGCCTTCCATCGAGGGTGTCCAGGACAAGCTCGGCGAAGAACTAGAGGAGCTTCGAGAAGCCAGGCGGGATGGCGACAAGGTCCGAATCCGGCACGAATTCGGGGACGTCATGTTTACCCTCGTCAACCTCGCCCGGTTCCTCGGTGTCGACCCGGAAGACGCGCTTCGAGCGGCGAACAGGCGTTTTGCAACGCGGTTTCGCCAGATGGAGCAGGAACTCGGTGCCATTGGACTGAGGCCGGAAGATGTCGGACTGGAGGAACTGGATCGGCTATGGGAGAAGGCGAAGGAGACAGCCAGGTCCGGCGAGCCGGGAGTGGGTGCAACCCCGCCAGAACACGTTCGCGAGGCTCAGCCAGCCGGGCCGCGATCCCGAGATCCGCGGAACCCGAAGTAGTTGTGCATGATATCCTGGTTGTCGGGATCCAACCGTGCGGCACGCTCCACGAGTTGCTCCGCCTCACGCCACAGCTTCCGGAGGATTCCAGGGTCCGCGTGCAGAATCTCCCCGGTCGCGATCCTCTCCTTGATGATCTCCGCGAGGAGGTTGCAGCCGTGAGCCATCAACTGGTCGTCGCTCAACGTGTCCAGCGCACGCCACCCCTTTTCCAGGTGCGCCAGGGCCTCCCGGGCCTGGGCATCTGCTTCCTCCAGTTCGCCACACCGCAACAATATCAGCGCGACCTCGAGGCGCGGTTCAGGGAGCCTGGGCTCCAGCGCGAGGACCTGTTTGAACAGCTTCAGGGCCTCCTCGTCCAGCCCTTCGTTGTGGGCCGCAACGGCTCGAGCAAACGTCCTCTCCAGGGTCCGGTGGTCCGCGCCGACTTCCTGCATGCTCAACCCCTCTCGAGTACGGGCAATGCCATACGAAACACGGTCGTGGGCCTCGGGGCGGCAGAACAATCCCACTCCGCGGCGTCCCATAGCCGCAGCTCACCCTGATGTGCCTGCACGATCTCTTGCGAAATGGCCAGGCCGAGCCCGGTCCCCTCGCCGACCGCCTTGGTCGTGAAGAAGAACTCGAACACCTTGCCCGCGTGCTCGGCACGTATCCCGGCGCCGTTGTCCGCGAAGAGGACTTCCACCTGCTTCCCGGAATCGCCCAGGCGCGAACGGATCCAGATGTGCCTCGGCTCGGAGAAGTCCCTGTCCTGCAGCGCGTGGACGGCGTTTTGCAACAAGTTGACCAGGACTTGCTGGAGCAGCGAAAAACTCCCCCTGACCGGCGGCAGCCCGCTCGCCAGCTCCAGGTGCACCTGGACGCGCAACTTGTCCACTCGGTGCTGAAACATCCTGACAGCACCCCGGATCGGATCGTTGATGTCCAGCGGGATCATCTGGTCGTCCGGGTCGCGCGAGAAATCGAGATAGGACGAGGCCCGGCGCTCGAGGTCTTCGACGAGTTCATGGACCTTGACCAGACGCTCGTCCACCTTCCCGCTCTTGTGGGCCTCGAGCAGCAGCATCTGCACGTAGCCCTTGATGGAAAAGAGCGGTTGGCGGATTTCGTGGAGAATGCTCGAGGCCATGACGCCCATCTCCGCCATCCGAAAGACCTGCCGCAGCCTGCCCCGGTCCTCCAGCAGCCTCTCCGCACCCCGGCTGTGCGCAGCCGATCCCTGCGCCAATCGTGTATCATCTGACCTTTCGTTCACAAGAATGCCCCCAGGTCGACCGGGTTCCGGATTTCGACATCTCCCGTACATGCGTCCAACATCCAGTTGTCGGCAACGTCGATGACGTTGACGTGGTAGGTGTAGGTGCCGTTGGGGAGCCTCTGGCCGTCCGAGCCGGTGCCGCCCCACTCGAGTTGAAAGACCGCCGCGCTCGCTCCGTCCGCCACGGGTGAGAAAAGGGAAATTGCCGGTGCGTCACCTTGCGGTGGATACACGGCCACGTTGAACGCGCGTATGCCCGACCGCAGGGTGACACTCCCCTCGAACACGGTGGTGTCGGAAGCCTGCCCCTCACCGTCTTGTCCATCGGGGGAGAACACGGGTTCCGATACCTGGCAGTCGGCCTGGAGTGGTTGCGGGAGACCGGCTTCGACGCGGCCGAACCGCCAGGTGAACGGGTCCCACCGGAGGCCCGTTTCCTGGTCTTCGGTCACGGTTCCGTCCCAATTCCCGTCCAGTGCGTTGCCATCGAGGTCGGTGATGCTGGGCACCCCTTCCCCGGAGGACAGAACGACCTCCACCTGGTATGCGTTGTGTTCCAGGTCCAACGACTGGGCCAGGGATATCGACAGTTCCCTTCCGGATTCGTCCAGTGCGAGGCCGGAAAGAGGCCAGCGCGACCAGGAGCCGTCGGACCCCGGCGCTGCGACACGGACTTCCACGATGGGATGCTCATCCGTGTTCAACGATGCCACCACGGCAGGATCGGTCAGGTTGTCCCCACGGATAGGCTCGCTGAACGATGCCACGACCACGCTTGCGGTCGTGAGGAAAGCACCGGCCGGGGCGAATTCCACCACGTAGGGCGGAACACGGTCGTTTTCGACGTCGATATCGAGTTCGCCGGTGGCCAGGACCAGGTTGCCCCCCTGACCGTCCTGCACCTCGAATACCGTGATGATCCTGGCCAGGCCGCCATACAGGGAGTTGCCGGCGCTGAAGTTGAACTGGACGGCACCGCTGTAGGGGCCCAACAGGTACTGGATTCCCGGAAGGTCGGAGACGTCGCCCGCTTCCACGTTGCCAAGGGAGGGCAGGACGGTAATGACGAATCCATCACCGTCTTGTCCGGACTTGTTGTATGATGCGCTGTCCTCGCGACAATCTGTGGCCTGGACTTCGATGGTGGCGATCTGGCTCCCGTCGTCCGCGCCGGCGACCAACGGCGGAGATCCCTGCACGATGCGCATGGACATGGGCCCGGTGGGCGAGTAGTCGTGGATACCCACGAAAAGGTGCGCCTCGACCCAGGATGCGCAGAGTCGCCTGTCCACGGCAGAAACAGCCGGTCGATACTCGCCGGCCGCCGTGTATGCATGCTGCGTCTCCCAGGTGCGTGCGCCTCGAGCGACGGTGCCGTCGCCGAAAGTCCAGACGACGTCCATGACGCCGTAGTCCGAGTGTCCGGTTGCACTGAAGTCCACGGAATCCTGTTCGCACGCGACGGCCTGGTCCCCCTTGCCCCCCACGCTCAACGTGGTCTCGGGCGGGTCGTCGCACTGCAAGTCGTACACGGGAAAGACGACGCTCGCTGATTGGAGGCCGGACCGATCGTCGGTCGCGACCAGCGCGTCGCTGGTCGCAGTCCGGGAGATCGTGAAGGTCCCTTCGAACTCCCCAGCCTCGAGTCTGACCAGGTTTCCCGGCAGCACATTCGTGTCACCGGTGGGCGCGAGCGTTCCTGTCCAGTCGTCCAGTTGCACGAGACCTTCATAATCCGTGACATGGTTTCCGTAGATGTCCACGGTCCAAAGGGTCAGTGTGAAAGGAATGTCCAGCCAGAGCACGCCGGGAAAGCCGACAAAGGCGAATCCGGCGACGTCGGGTCGGGCCAGCACCTGGAACTCGACACTCGTCCCGGACACCCCACGGGAGTCGTCCACGCGAAGCCTCGCTGTGTCCGTGGCCTCGATGGGCGAAAAGACCACCTCCCCGCGACCCTCGTCGAACGGCACGGCGACCTCCGTGTCGCCTTCCAGGCGCGTATCTATCGGGGTCAACGTGAGCTGCTCGACACCGTCGTAGCCGACGACGCGGTTGCCGTAGATGTCTTCGGCCGTAACCGTGGCTACCTGCGGGTCCCCGGCGACCACAGTCAACTCGGGAATGTCGACCCGAAACATTCCGGCGGACGCCGGAAGGACCGTGAACGCTTGACTCTCCCCACCGTAGTCCCCGTACCGAGCCACGAGCTTCGTCTGTTCCACGGCTCGCTCGAGCTGCATCTCCGCGCTCCCCGTGCCATTCTTCAACCAGGCGCTCACCCCGCCCTCCAACTCGGGTTCGATCTCTGGATCCTCCGGGTCGTCGGACACCACGACGGTGCCTCCCACGGATTCGACCAGGTTCTCGTAGGCGTCCAAGGCCTTCAAGGTGACCGTGAACGTCTCCCCCGCCGTGACGGCGGATGCCAGGTCCACAAACGCAATCTCGGCCAGGTCTCCGGCCACCACATCGAACGCCGGGCTCGACCCCTCGAGGGCGCCCGCGGTCACCTGGATGACATCTCCCTCGCCGGTGCGCGTGATGCGACAATCCAGGAACCGCATGCTGGAAACGTCGAACCCTCCGCTACATTTCAAGCTGCCAGTGACGTCCCCGGCAACAGGCGTTCCGACAACCGCGTTCCCTGTCGGATTGCCGAAGGCGTCCACCGGGGTGATGCCAATCCAGAACAGCGTTCCAGCCACGATCCGAGGTACGGGGACGACCGGCACCGATTGCATGAATTCCGGCTCGACCTCGAGCCTCGCGGCATCGGCCGCAACCACCGCGAACGGGCGGCTCTCGCCGTACTTCTGAAGCGGACCGACCGCAAACAACTTTTCCTCCTCCACGGCCGAATAGCACGTCACGGCACCGGACCAGACGCCGCCTTGCAGCAACAAGGGCTTCGAGGCGAAGCAGCCTTGCGGGCTTTCGGGCAGGACGTCCATGTACTCGACGGTACCGCTTGCGTCGAACAGGAGGACTTCGCCGCTCACCTCCGGCGGCTCCCCATCGTCGTCCGTCGCGCTGTAGTTCACGCCTCGAGCCTTGATTTCCACCCGGAACGGCTCGCCCGCGGGTACGGAATAGGGCACATGTTCGTTGGATGGGGCATCGAGCAGGGTGACGGAAAGCGCGCTGTAGGATTCGACCACCTCGATTGCCACCGATCCCACAGTGCTCGAACCGGGCCACTCGGGAGGTGAAAGCACCTCGACGACGAACGGCGGCAGGGCGGTACAGGTGGATGGGTCCTCGCAGGCGATCGTGACCGTGCCCTTGCCGCTGCTGTCGAGGTAGCCGGAGAAGCTGGCCTGCCCGTCGGTGTAGGACACGCCACCGGCGACATTCAAGGAGGTTTCCTCCACCACGATGCCAGGGGACTGCACGTTCACGGTGACGAAACCGGCGATCGGATAGGTGAGGTTCTTGTCGTCCAGGGCCACCATGTTCAACGTGAGTGTGCTGTTGGCGGACAGCCACTGTTTTTCGTCGGGCAGAAAGACGACATGGGACGGCCGGCCGGGATTGACCTCGATCTGCACGCCGGGGTCCACCAGGGCGGAATGGCCTCGAGGATCCTGCATGAGTACGCCATAGGTGCCCCCCGCCAGCCCCTCCGGCGTCCATGCTGTGAGCAAATAGTCGTCGACATAGGTTACATCCTCGAGCGGTACGAGCGCTTCGCCGGAGGGGGTATCTCCGCCGTCCGAAAGCCGCTGCAGCCAGACCGAGAAATCCACGTTCTGAACCACCGTGCCGGTCTTGGACGACGCGCTCCACTGGCCGATGAACACGCCGTCGAACGTGAGTTCGGTCCGGCCGAACGATGGGATGGTTCTCGGGAACACGTCATAGACTCGAGATTGCAGAGGCTCGATGCCGCACGCCGCGGCGGCCCCGAGGCAGACGGTCATCGAGAAAAGGCCCAGGAGCCGCCGGCCGAGGATGCCCACGGCTCGCTCACGGCAGGAGAGCATCGATAATATGCGGTTCGCTGCTTTCATGGCCAGGCTCGACGGTTGGTTCGTCGTCAATGGGTACCACATCCGTCATTCATTATAGCATGGTCACGACAGGGGCGATAACGCCCGCGGACCACGGGGTGTCGTTCAGAAATGTGCGACGTAGCCGGCACGTAGCACGAGTCCTCCGAGGTTGTCGGTACCTCCGACCAGGTCGTCGAGGACGTTCCGGCCCTTTATCCACGAGATGGCTGCTTCGATACTCATGCCGCCCGGTCCCAATCCGACTTCGAGCCCCAACAGGGCACCGAAGCCCGGGAATACGCCCAACGCACGCACCATCTGCCACTGGCTGGCAATGGATTGCACGTCGGTTTCGCCAATCGTCTCCGCGCTCGACCCAGGCAGGTAGGATGTGGGGAGGGGTGTGCCGACCAGGGCCAGTCCAAGGATGGGCCCTGCCCCGCCGTAGGGTGTGAACCGGCCGGTCTGGCTGCGAAGGCAGGCGAACAGGTGAAGCGGAAAGAGGTCGTACCGGATGGTCGTCGTGCCTTCGGCGGAGAAGCTGTAGTACGAAGCCGAGATACCGGCGTAGAGGTCCGGCTTCGTACGCGGCACCCTCAGCAATCCCTGCAGGTCGACAACCGGTGAGCCGATTGCCCCGAAATTGGAGACATACCCCAGCCGGACTGCGGCGAGGACCTTTCCTTCGCGGCGAAACACCTGGATTTCCGTGGAGCCCGAGTATTCGCCATCGGGATTCGTCACGTGAACGATATCGACGGCCGCGGCTCGAGCGATCACCGGAGGGGTGTAGCGGGCGGTGTAGACACCGTCCGAGGTGAAGCGGACATCCGACACGCTGCCCATGTCGGCCGTCACCTGGATGGATGGGTCGACGACCGCGTTGCCTGAATAGTCCTCGAGGCGAATGCGCAGCCGGCTCGATTGGCCGCGGCCGGTGTAGACGAAGCTGGGCATCGCCGAAATCTGGAGTTTCTTGACAAATCCCGCCCTCACGACGATCTCTGTCTCGGCCGACAGCACGAGGTTGGGGTTCCCTTGCAGCTCCGACAGCAAATCGATGAATTCGGGGTCCACCGGCCCGGGACCGGCCTGGAGCAACAAGGTACGTGCTTCCAGGCCACCCTTGTCAGACTGGACACGGACGGTCACGGGTCCAAGGGATCTGCCCGGACGATAGAGGAAATCCGCCCGGCCCCGAACGTCGGTCACCTGTGGCCGGGATATATCCCCATCGCCGTGCTCCACGGTTGCGGTCAGGGGAACGCCTCGAACCGGCGCGCCCCAGGGGTCCAGTGCCGTGACCGTCAGGGTGACCGGCTCCCCCCCACCGTCCACGATCATCCGGTCTGGCACGATGGAAAGGGCCACGGCCGGGCCGTCGCTGGCCAAGCGGTCCACCCAAGCTCGTATCTTCGCTCTCACCATGCCGCTCGCGTCTCGCTCAACGGCGTCCAGGATCTGCCGTGCCCGGTAGGCGGCGACGTACTCCCCGGGACCGATGGAACGAAAAGCCCCGATCGTGCCGAAATCGACTTCCGCCCGGGGACTGACCCCGGGAGCCGGATTGCCGGCCGTGTCGAAAACCTTCAGCGACACCTCTGCAGGTGGGTCGTCAGCTCGCATGCTGGAAGGCGTGACCGATAGCGCGACTCGAGCCGGTATTCCGACCTGGACCTCTACGGGGGCGGCGTAAGCTTGTTCCGTGCCACCGGGTAGCGGGACGGTCACCCGGACTTCGTGTCGGCCAGCCTCCGGCGGGGGGGAGTAGACGGTCCTGAATGTTCCCGGTGCCACTTCCACGAGCCCGCCGAGACGTCCGCCTGTCGCGGAGATGGCTGTCTGAATCAAGGGAGACGGCGAACCGTCCTCCTCGACCAGGATCAGGGTCAGCACGAGAGGCCTGGTTTCGTCGACACGGTAGACTTCCCTGTCGATGTGAAGGAGGGCTCGAGGAAAAGGAGGAATGCTCAGGTTGACGCTGTAGCGGGTGGTATTCCCGGCGGCGTCCCTGGCGTTGACCACGACCGAGGAGATCCCGGGAGGAACGGCCACCGGTATCAACACCTTCCCGCTCGACCCGACCTTCACTGGTCCGAACCGCCTCGATCCGACTTCCACCCAGGCCTGTGATCCAGGCTCCGTCGTGACTGGTATTCGAGGGGTCCCGATGATACGAATCGACCGCCAGGCCACGACCTGGTCTTCCCCCTGCCCAACGAACGCGGCAAGAATGACGCACAGCGGCGTCTTGATCCCCGTGGGTACGAACACGCCTTCGACGCGGCCCGGCCGGATGGTGCGCAACCTATGGACCTCGCCAACGTTGGTCCGGATAACCAGATCCCCGGCTTCGATCGGCAACCCGTCCGGGCGCACGCCCCGAACGACGAACGGCACCTCGTGCCTCCTCCCGAGCTTCAACTGGCGGACAGCCAGGGACAGCTCGAGCGACGCTTTCGCGGGGACCCGGATGGGCAGGGCGAACGTCTGGTTCACCGGGACACCGTCGACCACGGCCCGAAACTCGATCGCGACAGGACGGTTATCGCTATCCGGAGGCGGTATGAGCCGGACTTCGTACAACCCGGGCTTGCGCTGCTCGAACCGTTCGATGTGGCCGCGGTCGACCTTGACGCTGATGGACACGTCCTTGTCCACCGGCAGGCCGTCAGTGTCCACGAGCAACGCCCACAGGGTCGCGGGTGAGCCGGCCTCGAGCGGCCCGCTCCCTGGCAGCAACGCGAACACGGGGTGATCGAGCGAGACCAGTTCGCGTTCTTCCGGGGGGTTGTCCGTCTGGGCCCGCACGTGCGACGGCGATGTGACCCCCCACGCGAGGAGAGCGGAAAGCAGCAGGCAGGTTTCGAGGAGAATGGTCCGGCAGCCCTTGCTTGCCACGTCACTTCCAGATGTCGTCGGTCGCAGCCTCGACTCGAGGAGGCCGCGTATCGACCTTGATTTCCGGGGACTCCTTCACGACGACACCGCCGAGTCCCCTGGCCTTCACGGTTATCTTGTTCGTTCCCTCCTCGAGAGTTACCCGGGAACGGAAAGTCCCGTCCACCTCGGTCGGGACCGGCTGGCCGTCCACAGACACGGTGGAGCCGGGAGACACGGCACCGCGCACTTCGACCGCACGGTCCCGGTGCACGGCCTGGTCGGGCCAGTCCACTTTCAGCAACACGGACCTGGGTATCGCGCCGGCGGCCGCCACCGTGCCATCTCGCTGCACCGCCTTGTGCTCTCCGGCCGCGACAGGTTCTTCGCTTCCGTCCGCGGCGACGATGGCGACATCACTCCCGGACTTCACCCCGACATCGAAGGCGCCGCTGCCGTCTGCGACCACGACGGCATTACCGTCGGCGATCTTGACCGTATTGGGGTTGCCGGAAAAGACGACATCGATTCGGCGCCTGTTGAAGTGCGTCACGGTGGCTTCGATCTGGCCGCTTCGCAGCTCGAAGCTCACAGCGTCGTCGAAAACCTGCTTGATCGCGAGTTCCGATTGTTCCGACAACTCCACCTTGCCGCCTTCGGGAATCGAAAGGGAGACCCGGCTGGCTTCACCGGTGCGCACTACACTCCCCGCGGGGAGAGCCTCACCCGGGGAGACAACGGTGTCGGCGCCGTTGCCGTCGCCCCGCACCACTTCTCCCTCCACCTGCTCGACCATGATCTCTTGGACCGTACCGCTGCTGACGACATGCCGGGCGTAGTACCAGTAAGCCGGGACTAGAATGACGAGGAGCAGCAGCACCACGGTCAAGAGCTGCTTCATGGAGACCTCCGGTCCACAGGATGGCGTGGAAACGCTGGCCAGCACGACTGGCCCCGCATCACGAACCGGCGCTGGCTTCGCCGGACTGCTCGCGTTCTCCCGCTTTCATCCGAAAAGGCAATGTCACCACCAACCGCGCTTCGTCGGACTGGTTACTCTCGTCGAGGATTTCAATTTCCAATCCGCCCTGGTGTTCCTGGAATATTTCTCGAGCCACCCACAGGCCAAGCCCCTGGGCCATGGCCTGGTCCTGTGTGATTTGCTGCCGGAACAGGTCTCCGCCGCTGTTCTCGAGTCCGCGGAGCGGCCCGGAGATCGTGACCGTGGCCACGCCATCGTCGCGCTCCCCGGTGACGTGTATGCGCGCGCCGGGCGGGGCCACCGACCTGACAGCGGAGAAGAGCTGCAGGAAGGCCTGGAGCAGTTGCGCCCGGTTTCCCCAACTCGTCAGGCGAATGGATTCCAGGTCGTTCTGGACCGAGATCTTCTGGGACGCGAATGCCCCCCCGAACAGTTTCAATACCGTGCCCACCACCATGCCGACGTCGACGATGTCGTAGCTCCCACGATCCACCTGTTCCTGGGAAAAACGCAAGAGATGATGCACGATTTCACGGCATCGCTGCGTCTGATCCTCGATCCGCCTGAGAATGGTCAACGCCTGCTCCGGAACCGCACGACCCTTGTCCGATTCCTGCTCGATCTGGGCGATCAAGATCTGGACGAATCCGAGAATCGCGGCAAGGGGATTGTTCAGCTCATGAGCCACCCCGCTGCCCAACTCCGCGACCGCGGCGAGCTTCTGGGTGTGGATGAGGTAGCCCTGGGCCTCCTTGAGTTCCCGGGTCCGCGCATCGACACGAGCCTGCAGTTCCCTGTTCCAGCTTCGGATCTCTTCGCTTTGACGCTCGATCTCCGCCTTCTGGCTGGCCAGTTCGCCAGCCATGTAGTTGAATGTCTCGGCCAGTTCGCCGACTTCGTCTCGAGTCTGTACTTCCACCCTGGCGTCGAGGTTGCCCCGAGCCACCTCGAGGACGCCTGCGGCGAGGTCGCGAATGGGGTTCGACAGGGTTTTCGAGAAATAGAGGCCAAGGACGACGGCGATCAACACGCTGATGACGGCCCAGTAGATGACGAACCGCATGGGCTTGCGCACGACTTCGTCCACAACGTATTTCGGCTGAGCCGTTACGACGCGCCACTCCAGGTTGTCGAGGCGATGCCATGCCACGCTTTCCGGCACGCCGCCGATCTCTGTTTCTATTTGTCCACTGTTGCCGCCTTCGAGCCACTTGTTCAAAGGGGCGGGGAGTTCGATGTCACCACCCAATGCGCCCTCGGCCGCGGCCCGCATGAGAATGGTGCCGTTGCTGTCGGTCAGGTAGACGATGGGACGACCCTGGGCACGGCTTTGGGCGAAGCTTCGGATCGCTTCTCGAGCGCCCGATGTGTCGGCCACGGAAAACAGGGCCGCTGCCATGAATCGAAAACGTTCGCCGCCGACGGTCATGACGAGCGGGACCTGGCGGTCATCCTGGGACGCTCTGATCTCGATAGGAGTTCCCCAGGCAATGCCCCGCTCCCGGGCGGCTGCGATGAGTTCCGGGTCGTCGAGTGCGGCGGTTTCGTCGTTGGCCACAGGGAGCCGGCCCTTGAACTGGCCCACCGCTTCGTCCGGACTTCGCAGCCGCACCACCTGGCTCACCGGCTTGCCTCGACTGTCCAACAGTCTCAACGCGGTCATGTAGGGCCGCTGCTTGTAGAGAATCCTCAACACGCCGAGGCGCTCGCGCGCGTCGAGCTTTGCCAGGTCGAGGGCCTCCAGGCCCAGTCGCAGGCTCTGTGCGGCTTGCATCATGTTCCAGTCGAGTTGCCTGGCGAGCGACTCGAGCTGCTCGGCTCGGAACATGTCTCGCTGCACGGTGACGGTCTCGTAGACATCGCTGGTCAAGCGCCAGTAGGAACTCGCCAGGGGCACGGCAGCGAGAAAGAGGAAAGCCAGAATGAGCCTCGCCTTGATGCGCATCAGCCATCTCCGGCAGGGAACCGTAGCGTGAAGGTCGTACCCTGCTGCTCCACGCTATCGACGTGTATCGTGCCACCATACTTGGTAACGATACGATACACGATATGAAGGCCGAGTCCTGTCCCCTTTCCGACGTCTTTGGTCGTAAAGAACGGGTCGAATACCTGCTCCACCTGCTGTGGCGAGATGCCATGGCCGGTGTCGGCGACCTGCAAAACGACCTCATCGTTCTCGTGCCGTCCTGTGACACGGACGAGCGGTTCGCTCTGCGAGCCTGCTTCCACGGCTTCCACGGCGTTCTTTACCAGGTTGACGATCGTCTGCTGGATCTCGCTCGGTCGCGCGACCAGAGAGAGCCCCGCCTCCAAGTCGACCCGGATCCACGCGGGATCCGTTTTCTTGGAACGCACCACCATGCGCACGGCGTCTTCCACCACGCGAACCAGGTCGATCCTCGAGGGGGTCTCGTGCTTGGCAGTACGGGAATAGACGGAGAGTTCCTGGACGATATCCTTGATCTGCTTGGAGTAGTCGACAATCTCGCGGGCATAACGGCGCGCGAGTTCGGTGTCGTCCTCGTCCAGAATGGCTTCGGCGAGCCCGAGAATTCCGAACAGGGGGCTGGAAATCTCGTGAGCGATTCCGGCAGCCAAGGTTCCGATACCGGCCAGCTTCTCGCTCTGGATCAGCTCCGACTCGACCCGCTTGCGCTCTTCCAGCGCAGCCTCGAGCTTGCGTGCATGTTCCTGGAGATGTCGGAGAAGCCGCTGGTTCTCCAGGGTCATGTCCTGCTTTGCGAGCGCCTGCCGGACCTTTTTCTTGATGTCGAAGATGTTCCTGAGCGGCTTCAACATGTAGTCGTAGACATCCAGCTCCATGGCTGCGAGGACCGTGTCCAGAGACGCGAACGCCGTGATGATGATGACCTCGGTCAGGGGGTCCACCTTCTTGGCGACCTTGGCGACCTCGATACCGCTCATGTCCTGCAGGTTCTTGTCGGCGATGACGAGGTCCACGTGGGACCTTCGCAGGAAGTCCACGGCATCGCGCCCTTCGCGCAAGAAGGTCATCCGGTACCCATCCTCGTGGAACAAGGTGCGGAAGAGTTCGAGGATGACGTCTTCATCATCGACGACGAGAATGTGCTTGAGTTCGGAGTTTTCCACGGGACGAAGACCACTCCTGGAGAGCTGTTGTCATGCACCAGCGGGAAGAACCGAGAATAGCACGCGAGCCTACCGGATTCAAGGGAATTGGCACCGTTCCGGACCGCCGCGCCCAGGGCCCGGTCGTGCCGGCGCGTCCGATACGCCCGTGGATCTTCATGAAGTTTACCGTTGATTCCACGGCGGTGAAACCGTAGAATGCGAAAGCACGTTGCGATGCCCAAACCCTGCTGGACCATCCGCGGTCCCGAGTTGGAGAACGAAACGAATATGAAAAGCGCGTTTCCAGCCATGGTCCTTGGCACCCTGCTGCTGCCCGGTTGCACGCCGAAAGAAGTCGTGCAGGAAGAAAAACCCGCCATCGTGGAGACCCAGACGGTGGGCAACCTGCGCAAGGAGGCCATTGACCTGAACAACGACAACGTGGCCGACATCTGGAACTACTACGCGACGGAAGGACGACGGACCCTTGTCCTGAAAGAGACCGACCTCAACTTCGATGGCAAGCGAGACATCATTTCGCACTACGAAGATGGGAAACTCGTCACCGAGGAAGTCGATTCGGACTTCGACGGCAAGATCGACTGGACCGACTTCTACGGCGAGGACGGAAAACGTGTTCGCCAGGAAGTGGATACCGACTTCGACGGGAAGGTCAACGTGTGGAAATACTTCCACGACGGCAAGATCATCCGCAAGGAGCGGGACACGGACAACGACGGCCGCCCCGACTACTTCGAATACTACGAAAACGACGAAGTGACCCGGATCGGGCGGGATACGGATGGCGACGGCCGGGAGGACGTGTTGGACCAAGTGGACCTTCGCGCCACTCCCCCTCCCCCCTGATACCGCGCGCCGCTCGAGACCGCCCTACCTGAAGAAATCCGGCCGAAGCTGCTTGATACCCTCGTACACCACCACCGCCACGGCCTGGGACAGGTTCAACGAACGTATCGTGTCGAGCGTCGGGACGCGAATCACACGCCCGGGATGGGCGGCACGCCATGCGGCACGCAACCCCACCGACTCCGGCCCGAAAACGAGAACCTCGCCCTTCGTGAACCGATGCGCCGTGAAGAGCCGGCCTTCGCGCGCACTCGTGAGCGTCAGTGGCGTGGCGCCAAGCGCCGCCCGAACCGCGGCGAAACTTTCGTGGACCTCGAGATCGACATGCTTCCAGTAGTCCAGCCCCGCCCTCCGGACCGCCTTCTCATCGATCCGAAAACCCAGTGGTTCAACAAGGTGAAGGCGACACCCGACTCCCAGGCACAGTCGCCCGATGGTTCCCGCGTTCTGCGGTATCTCGGGCTCCACGAGCACGATGTGAAAAAGGGGATCGCTCGAGCGACATGCGGCGGGGTCACTTTCACCGCTGGCCTCCGGCCGGTCCGCGCCCTTTCCTGGACAGCCGGACTCGCCGATCGCCGCCGTGGTGTCCCCCACCGTCACGTCATCATTCCTCGGAAAGCTTCGCCACGCTGACCTTCGCCGGCCGGATCACGCGGCCATCCATGCGATAGCCTCGAGCGAACACATCCACGACCATGTCGTCCTGTTGGGGGTCCGAGGTGGAAACCAGGGCCACGGCCTCGGCCTCGTTCGGGTCGAACTTCTCGCCCACCGGCGCGATGATCTCCAGCCCAAGCGCTTCGAGCTTCTCCAGGAATTGTGCCCGCACCATCTTGATACCGGCCAGAAAAGCTTCGGCATCCCAGTGGGCCTCGGCCCCGGCAATCGAACGGTCCAGGTTGTCCGCCACCTCGAACAGCTCGGATACGACCTTTCCCCTCAGCAAGGCCAGGTCCTTCTCGGCCTCGCGCTCGAGACGCGATCTGAACTCTGAGTTATCTTCCTTGAGCTTCTTGTACGCCTGGATGTACTCCCGGAGCTGATCCTGCGTCTCCAGCAACCGCCGTTCCAGGGTCTCCACGTAGGTGGGCTGGCTCTGCGCCGGGGGAACCTCCTCGCCCTCCGGCGCAGAATCCGCATCGTCCCCGCCAGCGGCCGTTTCTTCCTGGCCGCCACTTTCGATCACGTTGTCGGCGGACGCCTCGGCAACGGACTCGCCGGCAGGCTGTGCACCATCGTCCTCCGCCCGCAACCGGGATCCGGACGGCGCGGTCGCACGGCGCTCATCCGGCGTGGTACTCTCCGCCTGCCGGCTCGTGCCGCCGTCCACTCGGTCTTCCCTGTTGTCCATCACGCACAGTCTCCCCGTACCTGCAATATGGAAAAGTGATTGAGTCGCGTCATGTCTTGCCGCCCCTTTTATAAGCATGGGCTGCGGGAAGTCAAGATGGTCGTCTCCACCCCAATCCGCCACCTCTGCCACACGCGCACGCTCGAGGCAGGCCTGCAGACCTCCAAGGCCAGTCGGCCCTCTGGATGTCGTCTCGACAGCGTACGGGGGGAAGGATGCCCTGTGCCATCATGGCGTCACCTCGTTGGTGAAGGGCGTTTCTTTCTACGCTTACTTCAACCCCCTGATCTCTCAGGGCCAACGAGGTCTTTTGTTTTCTTGTGCCGGATCCGGGTGTCTCCAGGCCCCAGAGACCAGAAATGGTCGGCCAACCCGCGGCCCAGACCCGCAGAGACCCGCAAAGGGCCTCTTGAACCCGCGGCCGACCTCTGCTACACAACGAGGGGCCCGACGAACTGGCTCTTGCGGCCCCAAGATCAGGGTGCGGACCGATGGATGATCGATGGCTCTCCCCGGGCGTTGCCTCCGCTACGGCCAGAAGCACGACGTGGGCGTCGTGAACTTCCTCAACAAGAGGAACGCCGCGGATCAACGGGTCACCGAGCTGCTGTCGGAGAAGCTCAGGCTCTTCGACGGCGTGTTCGGCGCGAGCGACGAGGTCCTCGGTGCTCTCGAGTCCGGCATGGACATCGAACGACGGATCGCTGAAGTGTACCAGACCTGCCGCAACGAGGAGGAGATCGCGGCGGCCTTCGACGCCATCCAGGCCGAGCCGAACGAGCAGATCCAGAGCCGCCTGGGGAAGAACCATCAGGCCTACCCGACAACTTCGACGAGGAGGTCCAGAAGCTCGACCGGTGGGCCGACGACCTCAAGCTCGGGCTGGAGCGCGAGATCAGGGATCTCGACAAGAAGATCAAGGAGGTCCGCCGCGAGGCCCGGGCGGCATGGGGCGTTTGTATTCACCTCAAAGGTGAATGATTCTTGACAAGAGATCATGGAATGGATATCCTGTTCAAGGGCAAGAAGCTGGAGCGAATCTGTCGCGAGGAGAGGCGGATGCTCAAGCTGCTGGGCCGCGACGGCGCGAGAAAGCTACGGGCCCGGCTCAAGGATCTGTCCGCGGCGGCCAACATGGGAGAGATCAGGGTCGGCCGTCCTCATCTGCTACACCAGGACTTTGATGGCTGCATCGCATTGGAACTCGACGGCGGAAGGCGGCTCGTACTCGCAGCGGCTCACGATCCCGCCCCGAGTCTCGCGGATGGGACCATCGACTGGGGAGCGGTGACCCGTGTTCGAGTCGTCTTCATCGGAGACTACCATGCCTGAAGCACCACGGTTCGCGTGCGACTGGATATCGCCGCCGGGCGACACGATCGAAGATGCGCTCAAAGAGCTGGGCATGACCCAGGTGGAGTTCGCCGAGCGGACAGGATTCAGCAAGAAGCATGTCAACGGGCTCATCAAGGGCAGCGTGGCGATCACGGCGGAGACCGCGCTCAAGCTGGAGGCAGTCCTGGGCGCGCCGGCCGCGTTTTGGCTGCGGCGCGAGATGGAGTACCGGGAGGACCTGGCCCGGACGAAGGCGCTCGACGAAGCCGCGGCGAACAAGGAATGGCTGAAGGAGTTCCCTCTTGCGGAGATGGTCAGGTTCGGCTGGATTCGCCGGCACCGCAACAAGGCGTTTCAGGTGATTGAGCTGCTCCGTTTCTTCGGTGTCGCCAGTGTGGACGCCTGGGCAACCCGCTTCGCAAAGCTGTCCCCCGCCTTTCGGGCGTCAGAGAAGTTCGCCAGACAACGCGGTGCTGTATCGGCCTGGCTGCGCCGGGCGGAGGTGGAAGCGCAGGCACTGCGGCTCGAACCCTTCGATCGCGATGCCCTGTCTCGCGCCATCACGGATCTGCGAGGGTTGACGAACGAGGTCGAACCGAGTGCGTTCACTCTCCGCATGCAGGAGATCTGCGGACGTTGCGGCGTGGCCGTGGTCTTCGTTCCGGCTCCAAGGGGCTGCCCAGTGTCGGGCGCGACCTGGTGGGCGGCCCCGGAGCGTGCCGTGTTGGCTCTCAGCCTTCGCTACAAGACCAATGACCACTTGTGGTTCTCCTTCTTTCACGAGCTTGGGCATATCCTCAAGCACGGCAAGAAGCTCCGTTTCATCGAGGGCAACGGTCTCGACGGACTGGATGAGGACAAGGAGAGGGAGGCGGACGTTTTTGCGAGCAAGGTTCTCATCCCCGAACCCGGCTTGCTGCGGGACTTCGTCAAGGGGGCGGTTTCCGAAGCACAGGTGCGGTCAGTGGCCGCAAAGCTCGATATCGCCCCGGGACTCGTCGTCGGTCGCCTCCAACATGACGGCGTAATTCCTTACAGCCACCTGAACGGCCTGAAGGTGCGCTATAAATGGATGAATGAGACGAAGGAATAACCATGGCCAACAAGAAGACGCCCGGCAACGAGACCAAGATGCCCCTCACCTCCGGGGACGTCACCGCCGAGCGCACCGACGCGCTGCGCCGGCTCTTTCCCGAGGTGTTCGCCGAGGGCAAGATCGACTTCGAGAAGCTCAAGCTCGTCCTCGGGGAGGAGATCGACGAGGGCCGCGAGCGCTACGGCTTGACCTGGGCCGGCAAGGCCGACGCGATCCGGGCGATCCAGGTGCCGGGCACCGGGACCCTCATGCCCGCCCGCGAGGAGTCGGTGAACTTCGACGCTACCGAGAACCTGATGATCGAGGGCGACAACCTCGAGGTCCTCAAGCTCCTCCAGAAGGCCTACCACGGCAAGATCAAGATGATCTACATCGACCCGCCGTACAACACGGGCAAGGAGTTCATCTACCCGGACAACTTCCGCGAAGGCCTCCAGGACTACCTGCGCTACTCCGGCCAGGTGGACGGCGAGGGGCTCAAGCTCACGAGCAACAGCGAGACCTCGGGCCGTTACCATTCGAAGTGGCTGAGCATGATGTATCCCAGGCTCTTCCTTGCCCGGAACCTACTGAGGGAGGATGGCGTCATCTTCGTGTCGATCGATGACCACGAGGTTCACAACCTGCGGCATCTCATGGATGAGGTGTTTGGGGAAGAGCAGTTCATCGCACAGTTTGTGTGGAAGAGCCGGCAACAGAAGGACAACAGGAACATCACCGGAGCATCGATCGATCACGAGTATGTCCTCTGCTACGGCCGGAGGGTCCGCGGCGAGCAGCGAGATACGTCGCAGTATTCCAATCCGGACAACGATCCGCGCGGCCCTTGGACCAGCGCAAACATGGTTGGCCTGGCCACAGCGGATCGGCGCCCGAATCTTCACTACGATCTCATCGATCCAGCGACAGGGATCAACTACGGCAGACCGCGCCTTGGGTGGAGATATGACAAGAACACGATGGCCAGGCTCGTCTAAGAGAAGAGAGTGCTCTGGCCACAATCTCCAGATGGTCGTCCGCGCAGAAAAGCATTCCTGTCGGAGCTGAGGTCCGACTACACAGGGTTCTCTTCCATCATCGGTGAAGGAATCTTCACCAAGCACGGCACAGCGGAGGTTGAACGCCTGTTTGGTGCTCGAGTCATGGACTTCCCCAAACCCGTGGATCTCGTAAGACAGCTGATCGAGCAGGGAAGCGATGATCAGGGGATTGTCCTGGACTTCTTCGCGGGCTCCGGCACGACAGGAGAGGCGGTTATGCGTCTCAACGCCGACGATGGCGGCAACCGCCGCTTCATCCTGGTGCAGCTTCCGGAGCCGACCGAGAACGATAGTCACCCGACGATTGCAGACGTTACGAAAGCTCGCCTCCGACACGCGGCGGCAGCCATCAAGGAGGAGCGCAACGGCAAGCTCAACCTCAACGGCGACCACGACATCGACCTCGGCTTCCGCACGTACAAGCTGGCGGCCAGCGACTTCAAGATCTGGGAGCCGCCCAGGGATGGAGAAGAAGAGGTGGCCCGCCAGCTCGAGTTCTACGCGGACAACCTGGTCCCCGGCGCGCAGCTCGAGGCTGTCCTGTACGAGCTGATGCTCAAGGCCGGCATCCCGCTCACGGCCCGCGTGGACAAGCTCGCGCTCGGGGGCCAGGAGGTGTTCTCCATCGCCGACGGGATGCTCTTCATCTGCCTGGCCGACCCGATCACCCGCGCCTGCATCCGCGCGATGATCGCATCGAGGCCGCAGGTGGTGATCTGCCTCGATCGCGCGTTCCGTGGCAACGACCATCTCCTGACGAACACGGTACTGGAGATGAAGTCGCACGGCGTCGAACACTTCCGGACGGTGTAGGGGGGGCCATGAAGCTCAAGTTTCAGAGCGACCTCAAGTACCAGCGCGACGCCATCGACGCCGTCATCGATCTCTTCGAGGGGCAGCCCCTGGCCCACGGCGAGTTCGAGATCGGCACCCCGGGCGCCCTGTTCTCCGAGCTTGGCTATGGCAACCGGCTTGTCCTGAGCGTCGAGGCGCTGACGGAGAACCTCCGGCGTGTCCAGGAGCGCAACGGGATCCGGAAGGACGACGAGCCGCGTCTTGGTGAAAGGGGGTCGCCGGCGCTTCTCACCACGCCGAGCCTTCACGGAGACGACGACCCACGACGAGGGATCCCGCACTTCTCCATCGAGATGGAGACCGGGACCGGCAAGACTTACGTCTACCTGCGCACCATCTACGAGCTGAACCAGCGGTACGGCTTCACGAAGTTCATCATCGTCGTGCCGAGCGTGGCCATCCGCGAGGGTGTGCTGAAGAACATCGAGGTCACGCGGGAGCACTTCGAGGCGATCTACGGCAAGGTGCCGGTCGACGCCTGGGTCTACGATTCCAAGCAGGTGTCGAAGCTGCGCCAGTTCGCGTCGAGCAACCAGGTCCAGGTGCTGGTCATCAACATCGACGCGTTCAACAAGGACACCAACGTCCTCAACCAGGAGCAGGACCGCCTTTCGGGCAGGAGGCCCATCGAGTTCATCCAGGCCACGTGCCCCGTCGTCATCGTGGACGAGCCGCAGAACATGGAGAGCGACAAGGCCCGGGCGGCGATCGCCAGCCTGAACCCGCTCTGCACGCTGCGCTACTCCGCGACGCACCGCAACGCGTACAACCTGGTCTACCGGCTGGGCCCCGTTGCGGCCTACGACATGAAGCTGGTCAAGCACATCGAGGTGGACTCGGTGCTCGACGAGGAGGACTTCAACAAGCCCTGCCTCGAGGTGCTCTCCATCGATGCGCGCCCGTCCGGACCCGTCGCCAGGCTCAAGATCGACGTCCAGGGCAAGGGCGGACCGAGGCGCAAGGCGGTCACCATCCGCAAGAACGGCACGGACCTCTTCGACGTGAGCAAGGAGCGAGCGAACTACCGTGGCTGGATCGTCAGCGAGATCAACGCTGCGCACGGCTACGTCGCCTTCGCCAACGGCCATCGCGTCTACCAGGGGCAGGCTGAGGGGACTCGCGCCGACGACGTGATGCGCGTGCAGATCCGCCAGACCATCACCGAGCACCTCGACAAGGAACTCGCCATCCGTCGGCTCCCCGAGGAGCGGCGCATGAAGGTGCTGTCGCTGTTCTTCATCGATCGCGTGGCGAACTACGCCACGGGGGACGGGAAGATCCGGAGGTGGTTCGTCGAGGAGTACGAGAAGCTCGCTGCCGAGCCGGCGTATCGCGATCTGAAGCTGCCGCCGGTGGACCAGGTCCACAACGGCTACTTCGCCCAGGACCGAAAGGGACATGCGAAGGACACGCGCGGCAATACGAAGGCGGACGACGAGGCCTACGCGCTGATCATGCGGGATAAGGAGCGGCTGCTGTCGCCGGAGGAGCCGCTGCGTTTCATCTTCAGCCACTCCGCGCTCCGCGAGGGCTGGGACAACCCCAACGTCTTCCAGATCTGCACCCTGAACGAAACCAAGTCGGAGGTGAAGAAGCGCCAGGAGATCGGCCGCGGCCTACGCCTCCCGGTGAGGGCGAACGGCGACCGCAGCCACGACGAGCAGATCAACCGGCTGACCGTGGTCGCCAACGAGAGCTACGAGGACTTCGCCCGCCGGTTGCAGACCGAGATCGAGGAGGACTGCGGCGAGTCCTTCGAGGGGCGCGTCAAGAACAAGCGCGAGCGCCGCACCGTCAAGCGCAAGCCGCTCGACGAGGACTTCCACGCGCTGTGGAACAAGATCAAGCACAAGACCCGGTACGCGGTCGAGTACTCGACGGAGGCCCTCATCGACCGGGCCACGGACGCGATCCGCAAGATGCCCGCCATCGAGGCTCCGAAGATCCTTACGAAGAAGACGGGCATCGGGGTCGATGAGCATGGGCTCACGCACACGGTGCTGGCGATCCGGGAGGCGGCCCTCGAGCGAGGCACGAACATGGTGCCCGACCTCCTGGCCTACCTGCAGCGCGAGACGAACCTCACGCGCACGACGCTCGCCTCGATCCTGGTCAGGTCCCGCCGGCTGGCAGACGTCGCCGTGAACCCGCAGCACTTCCTGGACGAGGCGGTGAAGGCGATCCATCGAACGTTGCAGGAGCTGATGATCGAGGGCATCAAGTACGAACTGCTGCAAGGCGAGGACGCCGCGTACCCCGTCGGGGATTTCCCGCGGGAGTTCGAGACCTACGAGCAGCGGCTGATCGAGGTCGAGAAGTCGATCTACGAGGCCATCGCGTTCGACTCGGAGATCGAGAGGGCGTTCGCGAGATCGCTCGACACCCGGACGGACATCCGGCTCTTCGTGAAGCTGCCCGGGTGGTTCAAGGTCCCGACCCCGGTGGGCGACTACAACCCCGACTGGGCCATCGTGCTCCAGCGCGACGAGACCGTGTACCTGGTCCGGGAGACCAAGGGGACGAGGGACCTGGACAAGCTACGGCCCGATGAGTCCGGCAAGATTCGGTGCGGCATGGTCCATTTCGAGTATCTCGGCGTGGACTTCGCCGTCGCGACGTCGGCGGACGACATCAGGTAGGGAGGATCCATGGCCACGACGTCGCGCAGTGTTCATCGTTTCGGGGGGAGCTGGACCTCGAAGAAACTCGAGGTGATCTCCAGGTACCTCTCGGCGTACACCACCGCGTTGAAGAACACGTCGTTCAGGAAGGGCTACATCGATGCCTTTGCGGGCACGGGCTACAGGGCAGCACGGAACGGGAAGGATGAGGACGACCGAGATCAGCTCGCGCTCCCGGGTCTCGCCGAGGCGGAACCGCAACAGCTACTCGATGGATCGGCACGCCTGGCTCTGCGAACTGACCCACGGTTCGACAAGTACATCTTCATCGAGAGCAAGACTCAGCGGTGCAAGCAGCTCGAGTTGTTGAAGCAGGAGTTCCCAGACTTCGCGGGAGACATCGACGTCCGCCAAGGGGACGCCAACGACGTGATCCAAGCGCTCTGTCGTGCCGACTGGTCGAAGCATCGAGCCGTGCTGTTTCTGGACCCCTACGGCATGCAGGTCGAGTGGGTGACCATAGAGGCCATAGCGGCTACCAGGGCCATCGATCTGTGGATCCTCTTTCCGCTCGGCATCGGCGTGAATCGGCTCCTCACACGGAGCGGCGACATCCCGGAGAGCTGGCGCCAGAGGCTTGATCTCCTTCTCGGTTCTACCGACTGGTATGACGCCTTCTACGATGTCCAGGTGACCACCGACCTCTTCGGGAATGAGCGGGAGAAGGTCATCAAGGCCACGACCGGGAAGATCGGTGACTACTTCCTGGATCGACTTCGTGCAGTGTTTCCCGCTGTGGCCCCCCGGCCGGGCGTGCTGCGCAACAGCACGAACTGCCCGCTTTACCTCCTGTGCTTTGCCGTCGGCAGCGAGAGCAAGGCCGGACAACGCATCGCTCTCAGCATCGCCAACCACATCCTCAAGGGGGTCGGTTGATGGCGAAGTCTGCGATCGAATGGACCGAGTCGACCTGGAACCCGCTAACCGGGTGCACGAAGATCAGCCCGGGTTGCAAGCACTGCTATGCCGAGCGCATGGCGAAGCGGCTCCAGGCCATGGGCCAGCCCAACTACGTGCGCGGCTTCGAACTCGCGATGCACGAACACGTCCTCGAGGTGCCGCTCCGGTGGAGAAAGCCACGGGTCGTGTTCGTGAACTCCATGAGCGACCTCTTCCACGAGCAGGCGCCCGAGTTGTTCATCCAGCGGGTGTTCGACGTGATGCGACGGGCTCACTGGCACAGCTTCCAGGTCCTCACCAAGCGCGCTGCGCGGCTTGAACGGCTCAGCCCGAACATCGAGTGGCCGCCGAACGTGTGGATGGGCGTGAGCGTCGAGAGCCAGCGGTACGCGTCCCGGATCGACCACCTCCGGAGAACCGACGCGTCCATCAAGTTCCTGTCGCTGGAGCCGTTGCTCGGCCCCCTTCCGCATCTCGATTTGGATGGCATCGACTGGGTGATCGTCGGGGGCGAGTCGGGGCCTCGCGCCCGTCCCATGCGCAAGTCCTGGGTGCTGGAGATCCGCGACCAGTGCCGTGTCGCCGCCGTGCCGTTCTTCTTCAAGCAATGGGGTGGCACGAACAAGAAGAAGGCCGGGCGGCTTCTCGATGGGCAGGTCTGGGACGAGATGCCCGAGCGGCCACGAGCCCAGGAGCAACGCCCCGGTCACCTTCCCGTGGCAACGATAGCATGAGGACGTGAACGAATGAGCGAGACTCTATTCAGACGAATGGACGATAGCCGGGCGGTAGGTGGGGTCTATGGAGCGCTTACTGCTTTTCTGGGAGAACCCGCCGGAGGACGCGGGTGAGACGCAGATCGGCACCGGGGAGCGCGGGCACAAGCGACCGTCCCGCCTCATCATCCGACGGTCAGCTCGATGGGGCGAGAGGATTACTGCGGAACCTCGTCAACGGTCCGGATCGACGAGGAAACCTGCCGCGAAGATACCGGCGTGGCGTCAGATCGCTTCCACAGTCGCACGGTCTTGTCCAGGCTGGCAGTGGCCAGCCATCGATCCCCGGTGCTCAATGCGATGGCGGTCACGGGGGATTCGTGACCAACGATTTCCTCCACCTGGAAGCCGGTCTCGAGATCCCAAACCGCGATACGATGGTCGTCGCCCGCGGAATAGAGGAACTTGCCGTTCCCGGAGAACGCCATGGTGCGAACGGTCCGGTGCGAGGATGCGAATCGCAACGCGACGGTGTGCACGCCGCACCCGTCCGTGCGGCGGATTTCGATCACGCCATCCGAGGTGCCCGATGCCAGCATGCGGCCTTCCCGGTTCAGTGCCAGGGCGGTCACCTTCGCTTTCTGGGTCGAGAAGTCCACCTGTTCCCCGGTCTCCAGGCTCCAGCTCTGCAACGACTCGTCTTTCCCGCCGCTGATCACGCACGCGGCTTCCGGGGAGACCACGATCCCGGTCACCGCCGCACTGTGGCCGAAATAGGCCACGTGCCGCCTCCCGGTGATCACGTTGCGCACCCAGACCGAATCGTCTTCGCTGGCGCTGGCGATCAGTGTGCCTCCGGCCAGAAAGGCCACTGCCGTCACGGTATCCCGGTGGCTTTTGTCCAGCCAGGTTTCCGCCTCCATGGTCTCGAGGTCCCAGATCCTGACGAGGCCGTCCTTGCCGCCGGTTGCCATCTCGGTGCCCTGGGGGTTGAACGCGATCGCGGTCACGCCCTTCCGGTGGGCCGCCAGCGATTCGTAGCCGCCCCCCGTTCCCACGGGCCACAACCAGACCTTCCCCTTGGCGCACCCGGCAGCAAGGAAGAGCCCATCAGGACGAAACGCGACCGAAAGAACCGGCTCTGGATGTCCGTAGACACGAAATGGCGCTGCCGTCACCCGGATCGGCGGCTTGCGACCCCGCAAAGACTCGGAGTGGGTCGGCGGTGACGTGAGCGGGGTCGGATCGAGCTGCGGTTCGCCACCTGACGCGCGCGGCGCGGCAATCATCGACAACAGGCTCAGCAAAACGAACTTGTGCATCGACAGCCTCGCGATGATGTTCCTGCCACGGCTACACCTGAGAAGATAGCACTCCCCCCTGCCGGCGGCAACGGGGAACCTCGCCGGGGACAGATTGGGTGCCACCTGGACCATCCCTGTTCATGGATATCGGTAGCATGACACCACGACTGAACGCCGTCGTTTCTGCATGGCCGGTTCGGAACGGTGGAAAGCTTCTTTCAAGGCCGCGACGGAACGGCTATCCTCGTAGGGTCTGGCGGCCAGGATTCGGCGAGAGCGCCCGGCGCATGGCGGACTGCCGATGGCCACCGCCGGGGCATGGCCGTCGGACGGAGCGGGCCGCGTCCAGCCCCCGGGGGTCCTCATGAAGAAACAGGCTCGACCTCCTGCCACGATTGCCCGCGGGGACTTCCAGACACCGGTGGGGTTGGCATCCAGCGTCTGCAAGTTCCTGGCGAAACGGGGAGTGCACCCGGCCGCCATCCTCGAGCCGACGTGTGGCCGCGGCGCGTTCCTGCTGGCAGCGATGGCCGCGTTCCCGTCCGTGGAGACCGTGGTCGGCGTCGAGATCGACCGTGCACATCTGCTCGAGGCGTCTGCGCGTACCTCGAGGCACCATCCTGGCCTGGTATCCGTGGTGCGCGGAGACTTCTTCACGTTCGATTGGCCCGTGCTCCTGGGCCGCCTGCCAGATCCGCTGCTGATCCTGGGGAACCCGCCATGGGTGACCACCTCGAACCTCGGGGCGCTTCGATCCGCCAACCGGCCGGCAAGGCACAACCGAACAGGCCTCCACGGGATCGACGCGATCACGGGAAGGGCGAACTTCGATATCTCGCTGTGGATGATCGAAAGGTGCCTCGAGTGGCTCGCGGACCGGCACGGAACCCTGGCGATGCTGTGCAAGTTCTCGGTCGCCCGGAAGGCGTTGGCGCACGCCTGGCGTCGCACGCTGCCGGTGGCGGATGCTCGAGTCTACCGCATCGACGCGCGGCGCCATTTCGGGGCATGCGTGGATGCCTGTCTTCTCGAGGTCTGCATCGGGCGGCGAGGACGCGAGGTGTGCACGATCTATCCTTCGCTGCAGGCGGCGGATCCCGGCGGAACGTTCGGGATGGTCGATGGGGTGCTGGTGGCAGACGCGGAAGCGTACACGAAGACGCGGCACCTTGTCCGTTCCCCCGCCGCTCCCGTCTCCCACCATCGCCGGTCAGGCGCACGCTGCTGGCGTTCGGGCGTCAAGCACGACTGTGCTCGAGTCATGGAGCTGACCAGGAGGCACGGGCGGTACTGGAACGGATTGGGCGAATCGGTGGACATCGAGGATGCGCACTGTCTTCCGCTGGTCAAGGGAGCCGATCTGGCTTCCGGGCGGTTGACGGCCTCGAACCGCCACCTGGTGGTCCCGCAAGCCCATCCCGGGGAGGACACGGCGCGGCTGTCCCGGGACGCGCCCCGGACCTGGGCCTACCTCGTCGCCCATGCCAGCCTCCTGGACCAGCGTGCGAGTCGTATCTACCATGGCAAGGCTCGCTTCTCGATCTTCGGCATCGGGCCCTACTCGTTTTCTCCGTGGAAGGTGGCCGTTTCCGCCCTGCACAGGACCCCGGAGTTTCGCATCGTCGGGCCGGAGCAGGGCAAACCCGTCCTGTTCGACGATACGTGCTACTTCGTACCCTGCGCGACGCGGGAGGAGGCCGAGGCACTCGCCGCCTTCCTCCACACCGAGGATGTCCGCCTGTTCCTCCGCTCCCGCATGTTCCCGGGAGAGAAACGGCCCATCACCGCCCGGTTGCTCAACCAGATCGATCTGGACAGGGGCGTGACTCTTCGGCCGGGCGCGGACTTCGTGGAGCGGGAACGGCCCCGGCGATCGCAATACGCGCCGGGCTCGAGCGGCAATCGTAGTCGGGCCGACCCGTTCGCTCGAAAGTCCCCGGTCGAGGATTGACAGGGCCCGACGCTGTCCCCATACACCGCCATCTTCCGAGGCTCCCACCGCGCTCCGGAAGGCACCAGCGTCGAGGTGATCGATCTCCGGACGGTGAGCCCGGTGGACCATGAGACGATAGCCAGGAGCGTCGGCGGACCGGGCGGGCACTGGTCGTCCACGAAGACGCCCTGACCGCAGGATTCGGCACGGAACTCGCCGCCTGGATCGGAGAAAACTGCTTCGAATGGCTCGACGCCCCCGTCCGGCGCGTCGGCGCCCTGGACTGCCCCGTGGCCTACTCCCCCACCCTCGAGGAAGCCATCCCCCCCCCGGTCGCCGATATCGTGTCAGCGGCTCGAGGACTCGCCCGCTACTAGGAACTGCTGACCGCAAGCACCTCGAATCGCACGAACCGCACCCTTCATCAGCTCGTGCTCGTACTCGTGCTCGAATTCTTCTCCGTCCCCCCCTCGTGCTCGTGCTCGTGCTCGTGCTCGTGCTCGAATTCTTCTCCGTCCCCCCCTCGTGCTCGTGCTCGTGCTCGAATTCTTCTCCGTCCCCCCCTCGTGCTCGTGCTCGTGCTCGTACTCGTGCTCGCATTCTTCTCCCCCCCTCGTGCTCGTGCTCGTGCTCGTGCTCGTGCTCGAATTCTTCTCCGCCCCCCCCTCGTGCTCGTGCTCGAATTCTTCTCCCTCCCCCCCCTCGTGCTCGTGCTCGTACTCGTGCTCGTGCTCGAATTCTTCTCCCCCCCCTCGTGCTCGTG
>JAJRTE010000090.1 GCA_024278455.1 Myxococcota bacterium | reverse complement strand
GGCGCCGGTCGTGCCTTTGCGGCGTGTCGGGCCGTTTTCCCCATCGGGTTCGGCACCGGGAGGCGATCGAGGGCGACTCGCGGCGCGGGGAGACTCGAGCCGGACCTCGACCAGGTGCCAGCCGAAGGTGGACACGCGCGGGAGGTCCCGGGATGGTGACGATACCGTAATCCACGGGCGGTCCGGAGGCTTGTATCGTACCGCGATCCGGTCCATCGCATCGCTCTTGACATCGATGTGGAGGGACGTGGCATGGTCGATCCGGATTCTTCCCGCGAAGACACGCCGGCAGGAATCGAAGCTTGCGAGCGAAAAGGCCTGCCACCTGCGATTGTGCAGGGTCACCGGCTCCGGAGTGCAGGTCGGGACCACGCTCATCACCAGGATGAACGAGGCTGGCGGCGTCCCGAGTGGTTGCGACACGGAGATTTCGTAGCTCCCGGGTGTCACGAAGGGCAGGTCCAGCCCTCCGGCGCTTCTGATGGACGCGTTCGTACTGTCCTGCCACGTCAGTTCGAGGGGTTCGGGGCTATCCTCGCTCTTCACATCCAGGGCGACGTGGGCCTCTTCAGGCAGGGACAAGTAGAAGACCTGCGTCTCGAGCCCTGGCCAGGGAAACAGTGTGCCACGCGCCACGCTGTCCTCCGCGAGTGCCCGGGGGTTCCGGTCCAGCGCTTTCGCCGGTACGGCTCTGGCCGATGCCTGGCACATGACCGGGGCGGTGCCGAGATTGACGAGGGCCAGGGAGTACGCCACCCCGGGATCGACTCGAGGAGCCTTCAGGATTCCGCCCTGGCGGCGGGACTCGAAGCTGAACACGGGCCTGACGCCTCGAGGATCCTTGAAGACGCCCTCGAGGTGCAGGTCGTCGTCTGCATCGGGACACGCGACTTCGACCCACAGCGCGCTTGCCACCTCGAGCCCCAGCGCGATCACCGCCGGAGGATGCCGGCCTCGAGACGAGGGGACGATGACCTGCCGGTCGTTTCCGGGGGCCAGGGCCACCGGCTGCCCCTTGAAGGACGTACCATGAGTGCCCGTACAGCCCGCCACGACACACGACGCGAAGAGCGGTAGCGCTGTCCAGGCGCGCAGTCGCCGCGTGGCGGTGTTTCGAGGGTCGTGCATGGTTCCGGCGCCGGGGCTCAAGGGTAGTGCTCCGGGAAGACGAAATAGACCGTGGCGCCGAGAAACCGTGGCACGTATTCGCGGGTCTCATCGGGCAACAGTCCATCGTGGCGCCTGAGCGCCCAGTAGACACTCTCGGAGCGCGTCTCTGGCGGGTCAGGAGGCCCATCGAGCCGCGCCAGGGTATCCAGGTCCTCGAGTATCTTGTCCTCCCCGCGGTTGTAGGCGGCCAGGGCGAGCAGGGGATCCCAGTCGGGGTGATCCAGCTCGAGCAGCTCTTTCAGGTACTCCGCCGCGGCGACGGTCTCTCGCACCCAGTCCCGCCGCTGGTCATCGGCCCCGGACGAGGTTCGCATGCGATACCGCTTGCCGGTGTGACCCACGAACTGCCACAGCCCGATGGCACCGGCGGAAGACCGTGCTCCGGGGTCGAATCGGCTTTCCACCCAGGGCAAGTACATAAACGGCTGCGGAACGCCATGCTTCTCGAGGACTCGCCGGATTTGCGGCAGGTATCTCGCCGCGCGCCGGTGTGGCGAAAGGTCTCGCGTATCCCGGAGATAGCCGAGCATTTCCTCGATTTCTTCGTTGCCGACCTGCCGATACGGTACGCCCATCTGCGCGAGGACGCCGTCGAGGTCTCGCCGGAACCTGTCTACCGTGCCGGTCTCCTCCTCCGTGAGATCCTGACCGGCGCGCAGGACGCGAACGGACGATGTGACAGAGATGGCTGCACTGGCATCGTTGCGGGTCAGCGCAATGGCAACGGCGATGCCGAGGACGCAGGTCGCGACGAGCAACGCGAGCAGGAGAGCCACGTGGAGGACGATTTGCGATCGATACGACAGCCTTGGCCTTTTGCGAGCCTCTGCCGGTGGTTGCCGTGCCTCCTGGTCCGGGGGACGTGGTGAAGGCAACGCCGCCGCCTTCGCTGCCGGAGTGGCCACGAACCGGCCTGCTCCGGCCCGGGGCGCGTCAGCGCTCGACGCATTGTGGCTCGGGGATAGCGCGGACGCCGAGACAAGGTCTGGCAGCCCGGCGGGACCCCACGACACCTGTGCCGCGGGAGGTCGCCCGGGGTCCGGGGTTCGACCGGTCGCGGGAGGACCATGCACCGGGTCCGTCCTGACCGGGGGCTCGATGGTCGGTTTGCTTCCACCAGGTCTCGCCGGGTCGTCCTCGGGCAGCATGAAAGCCGCCGTTGCCTCCACGGCGGGAAGGGAGAGTATTTCCAGTTCCGCCTCCGGACCCCCGGCGCCGAATGCGATACGGTCCCGGTGATGCAGTTCGGCGGTGTCCACCGGGACCCCGTTGACCAGCACGGCCCGCTCTCCCGTGAGATCCTGCACGGTGACCCGGCCACGGCCGACACCGAAACGGGCGTGAAGCGGCCGGACCATGGGGGAAATCCCCGGGTCGAACCGGATGTTCGCCTGGTCTCCCGAGCCCACGAGCGAGGTTCCGGCAGGCAGGACCTCGATGGCCCCCCTGCGGCCGGCGGAGAGGAAGCGGAGGCGCACGGCGGACACCGCGGCGTTCCGGAGCGTCACCTTGAATATGGGGCCATGCGTGCCGAGTTGGATGCAATCTCCCGACTTGAGCACGGTTCGTGTACCAGGCCGTGTCCTCAAGCCGTTGCAGAACGTGCCGTTCGTGCTGTTGCGATCCTCGAGCACCCACGTGCTTCCTTCCTGCAAGAGCTGCGCATGCTGGCCGCTCACCATCGTGTACGACTCGAGGACCACGGTATTCTCCGGGTACCTCCCGAGGGTGATGGGACCGGTGTCGAACACCTGCTCAGGAATCCTGCCGCTCAAGTCCTCGAGCACGAGCATCGGGGATTCTCCGAACGTGTGCTGGCGCTACGTGCGAACGCAGCGTCCATCTTGTGTCTTGCCATGACGCTTGATGCGTCGTGCCAGATTCTGCACTCTGAGCCATTGTAGCACCGTCGCTGCAAAAGAGAAGACCAGCATGGCCGCCAGGACGCCGCTTGCCACGGAAGCGCGGCCGGGTGCCTCCGTCGCGGTACCTTGAACCTCCACATCGACGACAGCAGGAAGCGTGACGCCATCCATCTCGAGGACGAGCTTGACCGTCGCCGGCGGGTCGGTACGAATCCGGTAGGAAACCTCGAGCGCACCGGTGATGGCTCGAGCCCATTCCTGGAACGCTCCGTCGAAGTCGGGCGCAGATTGCGAGTCCTGGGGCACTCTCACGCGCCGGTACATGCCGAGAGGACCGGCGAGCCGGCGGAGCAACGCTTCGTGGCGGGCAACGTCGTGGCCGACCCAGCCGGTCGCCGAGAACGCTGCCACGAAAACCGGGACATCCGCACCGTGGAGCGCCCGCATGCAGGGCTGATCGATCCCGCCGGGAGACTCGAGCAGGGGCGGGCGGCCCTGCCGTTCCGACCCGTCGCTCCCGGTCCCGCCATCGGTCGCGGCTCCGCGCGCTGGTGGTGAGGATTCGAGATCACCCCCCGGAACAGGCAAGCGCGCCGGTGGCCCCTCTCCCACCAAGAGCACCAGTCGCCGGATCGACGCCGCCTCTTGCGCGACAAGATCCGCAGCCAGGCACAGGGCGTCGTCGAACCGGACCCCGGGCCTCTCCTCGAGGGGCAAGGCGGGAAATCGCCGCACCCATTCCGCCGCGGTCCCGCGCGGGTACGCCTCCACTTCCGCCCCGAAGCGAACCACACGGAGACGCGCTCGAGGCACCCTCGAGGCCAGCGTCCCGGCGAACGTGGCCAGTGCTCGAGTCATGTCAGGAAAGTAGGGCTGCATGCCCCGGTTCGCGTCGACGAGCAGCACGATGTCCAGCGCCATCGACGCGTCGGGAAACCGCGTCACCGATTCCGGCGCCATCGCCCCTTCCGTGCCGCTCTCGCGCACCTTGACACGCGCGATCCACGGTGACCCTGAATCCGGCACCGGCGTGTCGGCATGAGGGGACAGCAGGAAGGCGATCACGGGCCACGTCTTCGCCGTCACCCGGTGGCGCTCGAGCACCCATTCGGCTCGAGCCGGTCCGGGCGCGAGGCAGGTGAGGGCCTGGAGCAGGAGCAGGAAGCGGAAACCCGTGCTCCGCCGGCAGCAACTCCTCCTGGCGTTCGACCCGGTGTCGGGCTGGGATACGGCAGAGGGCGCAATCATCCGGAATCCTCCGTCGGCGCGACGCGAAAGGGGCTTGCCGGCATGACCGGCGACGCGGCCCCGGCGGTCTTCCGGCCCCCATTGTCGCATGTTTGTGTCAGTTTGATCACTGGACTCTTGTTTTTTTGTCAAATAGGTGCTTAATTATGGGTGCGGTTGCCGAAGCTGAATGAGACTGCCGGAAACGCCACTATCTTTCCTTCTGGGCGCGTGTGCCGCAAGCAATCGGTTTGACTCATGGTTTGACTTGCCGGCCGGACCTTTCCCTACCGCCGCAGGCCAGGTGCCGCAATCTATCTCGAGGCGACAGGGCATGGGGTCGAGCGGGCTGGCAGGCTGTCTGACCCAGGACGGAGACTCGTGGAAGCGATTCCATCTCAACGGACCATGCGCACGTTTGCCCGCGGGGAGGAAGTGGGGCCGTATCGGATTCTCGCCCCTCTCGGGTTGGGAGCGAGTGGCAGCGTCTACCTGGCGCGGCGGAGCGATGT
Source organism: Myxococcota bacterium (assembly GCA_024278455.1). GTDB lineage: Bacteria > Myxococcota_A > UBA796 > JAJRTE01 > JAJRTE01 > JAJRTE01. The sequence goes on along the minus strand of JAJRTE010000090.1, from coordinate 20,997 downwards.
GGAAGACGTGCACCGCCGACCTGTCGCGCTCAAGCTGCTCAGCGTTGCGCATCAGCCTCATGCGGACCCGTACACCACGTTTCGCAACGAAGCGCGTGTCGGGCAGATGCTGCATCATCAGAATGTCGTGCAGCTCTACGATTTCGGAAAACTGCCTGGACTTCGCTCCCTGTACCTCGAGATCGAGTGGGTACGGGGATGCGATCTGGACCGGTTGCTTCACCAGTTGAGAAAGACGTCGGGCCGGCTTCCTACGGCGGTGGCGTGCCGGATCAGTGCGGACATCGCCTTGGGACTGGCCTATGCCCACGATTGCTACGACAGCGAAAGCGGTACCCGGATGTGCGTGGTCCACCGGGACCTCAAGCCGGGCAACGTGCTGGTGGAACGCAGCGGGGTGTCCAAGATCACCGATTTAGGCATTGCGCACGGTTCGCTCTGGAGCGAGGACGAGGAGGAGCGGGTGGAGGGGACGCCCCCGTACATGGCGCCGGAGCAGTGGGATCCCGGCACGGGCAAGGCGATCACCCGGGCCGCCGACCTGTTCAGCCTGGGCTGCATCCTCTACGAGCTGTGCACCACCAAGCGCTTCGCCGACCAGTTGCCCGGTCGCACGACGGCCACCCTGCTGCTGGAGGACGTGGAACGCATCGTGCTCCACCAGAAAGGGATCCCGGAAGACCTGGGCGCGCTCATGCGGGACATGTTGCACCCGGACGCGGGGGCGCGGATGGACGACGCCGGTATCGTCGCCTTGCGGCTGGCGCACCATGCCGCCACCCACTCGGAAGTCGCCGAGCATCTCGGCAAGCTCGGCATCTGGGACAGCCTGGACCGGATCGACCAGGTGGTGCGCGAGGACGCCGCCGCCCATCCCCAGGTGGACTCGAGCACGCCCGATGCCACGCTCAGCGAGCGCTACGACGGGGCCTCGAGCCTATCCGCCGCCGCGGACCAGGCCGGCGCGTCCGTGCCATCCCTCGCCCCAGCGACGCTCGCCGGGAACGGGGTGGCGCGGCATGCCGCCGCCATCCCGGAGCGCGCGCCCGGGAGGCGGTCGGCGCGCCGGTGGGCTACCGTCGCGGGGGTGGTTTTCGCCGCCCTGGCAGTGGCGGCGCTCGGCTGGTGGACCATGAGGGCGAGCGTGACGATCGTCGGGGCCCCGGAGGGGACCGTGGTCCGGGTGGATGGGGAAGCGCCTCGTCCGCTCGACGGTACCGGAGTGCGCTACACCCTGTGGCATGGCCACCGGTTCCGGTTCGAGTGCGGCGGGTACGTACCGTTCGAGGTGCAATTGCCTGCATTCTCCACGTTCCTGGACGACCGGCTCGAGCTTGCCATGGTGCGTTCGGCGGCCCTGGTGGTCGACATCCTGCCAGGATCGCTGGTGTGGGTGGACGGGCAACTGCGAGGCAAGTCCCCGCTCACCGTGGACGGATTGCCATCGGGACAGGCCCTGTCCGTCCTGGTGGTGAACGAGGCCGGTTCGAGCCGGTCCTTCGTAGTGACATTGAAGCCCGGAGAGGAGAGACGTCTTGGGAAGCACGACGACCCGCATTGACCCAGGGAGCGCGCGCCGATGTCGCCGGGCGCCTCGAGCGCGCGAAATGGTTGAACCCGGGCTGACACGAGAGGAGCCATGCGGGAACATGCATAAACAGTCCTCGAGACAATCCGGCAACGTGTGGGTGATGCTTCTGGTCTTGGCGCTGGTCGGCATCATGGTGGGCCTGGCGATCTACTTCATCCTGACCCGCATGCATACCGCGGTGACCGCGGACTTCGTCACCCATCCCCCCGGCGCGACCGTGTGGGTCGATGGGAGGCTGATCGAAGGACAGAAGACCCCGATCACCGGCCACGTGGTCGTGTTCGGGAGCACCGACACGGTGGTGGTCCATGTCCAGAAGGAGGGCTACCGGCCCTGGACGAGGCACCTTACCCCGGCGGAACTCGGCGCCCTCACCTCGATCGAACTGGAGCCCGACGTGGCGGCGGCGACGCCTCCAGTGGCGCTGGTGGACGTCATCACGGATCCGGCGGGAGCAGAGGTATTCATCGATGGGGAGAAGGCGGGCACATCCCCGGTAACTTCCTACGCCCTGGCACCAGGGACCGGGCCGGTCCGGATCGAGGCCCGGCATGACGGCTTCGAAGCAGCTTCGACGGCGGTGGCCCGCGACCGTCTGACCACGGACCCGGTCGTGACGCTGGCATTGAAGCCGCTCCCCGTGAAGCAGCCTTCGCCGCCCGAGCCCGCGGAGCAGGCGGCGCCGAAGCACCAGTCGGCAGTGAAGGCGCCCCGGCCGGCCCGGCAGCCGCGACCTCCGGTCCACCACGAAGCGACACGGCCCGCCGAGAGGCCCAGGGAGCCGGAGACCATGATCGTCCGTGTCGAGGGGCGCCCGGCAGGGGCTCGAGTCGCCATCAACGGCAGGACCGTTGCGCCGGTCACACCGTTCGAGTTCCGGGCTCGAAAGGGCGAGGATCTGGCAGTCGACGTGTGGCTGCCGGGCTACGAGCGGTTTCGGCGCAGGTATTCGGCCAGCGAGATTCGTGCGACCCGCCTGATCCGTTACACGCTCCACCCCGTCGTTCCGTCCCCGGCGCCTGTACGGTCCACCCCTGCTCCTCCGGCCGTGGCCGTCGAGACGCCGAAGCCATCAAGAGCGGCACCGCAGCCGGTTGCCACGCCCGAACCCGTGCCGCCGCGACCAGCTCCCACGCTCGAGCCTCGAGTCGCCACGCTTCCCGCCACGCCGCGCCCGGCGCGGCAAAAGCCCGTGCGGGAGGATGTGGTCGAACAGCGGATGACCCTTGCGAGTGAACCGCCCGGCGCCGAGGTGTTCGTCAACGGCGAGTCGGTGGGCCAGGCGACGCTGAAAAATTTCCTGGTCAGGACTCGAGGAGACATCACCGTGGTCATGCGCCACCCGGGGTACAAGGAAGCCAGCCGCACGTTCAGTCTCCGCGACCTTTCCAGGCCCGTCACCTGGAAGGCGCGTCTCGAGTTGCTGCCGTTGGATCCGAACACCTGCGCCGATGAGGATGGGCAGCGGTGGCTCGAGCGGCTGAGCGGGCCGGATCCCATCACCGACTACGAGGTTCTCCGGAACCTCCGTGCCTGCTTTCAGCAGCACCGCAACTGGAAGGGCGTGCTCGCCGTGACCGACCGCGCGTTGGTGCACGATGTCTATGGTGGGTTGGGTGTGGACTACTATGCTCGAGCCGTGGCCCTGAAGGAACTCGGTGGCACGGGCAATTTCAAGCTGTGTGCCGAGGCTGCGCGGCTCGCCGCCACCAAGAAGACCGGGCTCGACCAGATCGATGTCTGGGAGGTCTGGTACCTCGAACTCTATTGCCTCTACGGGTACCTGAACCGGAGCCGCACGGACATCAGCGGGCGTTGGGACGACCCCAAGGAACTCGAATATCAGCTCAAGGCCCGGTACATGGCGCTCAAGAACGATATTGCCAACAAGAAGGACACCCTGCCGCGGAGCCGGCAGGCCGAGGCCGGGACCATCGAATCCAACCTGGCCACGCTGAGGAAGGAAATGGGATGGTAGGGGAATCTGTGACACCGGGGAACGGAACCCGTGGCACGGGAGGTGCTCAACGATGAGGAAAAGGTTGCCGACAGCCATCGCCGTGGTGCTTTCGTTCCGGCTCCTTTGCGGCTGCGCCCACACGTCCGCCCCGGGAAGGCTGCCTCCCGTGACCGGCCAGGTCACCACCACCAAGGGCGAACCGCTCGCCAGGGTGACCGTCACCATCATGCGCGCGGACCAGGTGGATGACCGCAGCGCTCCTGCCTGCGACGTACTGACCAACTCGGACGGGCTGTTCATGTGCGAAGTGCTTCGTGACAAGGACCTCGAGCCGGTCCCGTTCGTTCGCCGCCGTGTCTACGAGATCCAGTGCAGCCTCGTCGGGTTCAAGGATGCGAGACGGCGGTTCGAGTACCGCAAGGACGTGGAGCCGTTCAAGGTCATCCTGGCGGACAGTCTCGCGGACGCGCCGAGCCGTATCCATACCGACGCGCCGCGGATGCCCCAGGATTCGAGGTCGCCCGAAGATCCCATGCCGGGCAATTGACCTGTCACCCGTGGTCCGGCGAACCGTGCCGGGGAGCTACCATGCGCAAGGGAAACCGTGGCATCGTGATGGCCGTTTGCCTGCTCGTCCTGGGCGGACTCGTCTGGGCTTGGTGCCCCGAAAGACGGGCGCACCGCAACAACTCGACGGCCCGCAACCCCATTCCCCCCGGGGCCCAGACGGCCTGTCAGGGTTGGCCGGACCGGATTCCTCGAGACGACCGGAAGCTTGCCCCGTTTCTGGGCGAGGGGTATCAGAAGCTGTTGCAACGGGACAGCCTGCGCGCCTGGGACGCCTTCGCCCTCGACCCCCCTTCCCAGGAACGCCACGCCGGCCTCCTGCGAGCACGGCTCGAGACCGGAAAAATACTCGCCGCCGCCAGGGACCTGGCGTTCGTCGCCCTCCGGATCTACCTCGACCGGCGGATCGACGCCGGCCTCTCCATCGGCCCAGGGGAGGCGATCGTGCCACTGCTCCGCGCAGCACTCGCGCTCCAGTCGGGGGAGACCAGGGACATCGCCCGGTGGACCAGGCGCATTCCGCCGGAAAGCCCGTTGGCGCCGGCTGCCGCCTGGCTCGTCGCCGTCGCCCCCTCGGCCCCGGTGGGCACCGATCCTCGAGATGCTGCCGTGTGGTGGAAAGACCAGTTCCCCGCCTGGGTCGACATCCTGGGCGGGAGTACGTGCCCGGTCGACGTTGCCGTGGCGACGGACCGCCTCCGGCGCCTGGCGAACTGGCTCCGGGAAAGCAGCATGCCACCGCCTCGAGTTTGGCGCAGGCAACTTCGGCTGGACAGGCCCGGCTTTCGCGCCGGGACGTGTGGGGCGGATGCGACCGATCGGCTCGAGTTCTTCGATCCATCCATCTACACCGTGCTGTCGGTGGCTGTTCTGGAGGAGATCGCGGGTCTCCCGGACGACGACATGGGGATGCGTTTCCTCGCCCTGCAAGCAGGTGAGGCCCTGGGCCGTACCGTGCCCGAGGCGCGTCTCTGTGCGCCAACGGTGGCGAGTGACCGTTCCAGCGGCTCGGGGGACCCGGGGGCGTCCTGGGATAGGCTGTTCCCCTACCTCGTCTATGGGGATCAGCTTTCGCCCGCCGAGATGCGTGCCTGGATGGAGCGGGTATGCGCGGGCGAGCATGAGCATGCCGCTTGCCCGCGCACCGGCGACGAGGCCCGGCGGCGCCTCGAGGCAGAACGGGCATGGGAAAAGGGGTGTGTGGCCTGGCTCGAGACCCGGGACCCCGACTTGGGACGCCTGGCCGAAAGGTTCCACTTCTACGGCGGACCAGCTCGAGCCCGGTTGCTCGAGCCCCTGGCGCAGGAGAGGTGCCCGGCGAGCGTCGCTCTGCAGGGGTACCAGTTCTGGAAAGGCAGCCTCGGAGCACCCTCGCCCTGGTGGAGTCTCGAGGCTCGCCTCCGCTGGGTGGCGCTCGAGGCGCGGAGTCGGACATTCCGGGACGGCCCGACCGAACTTTTCTTGATGGCCGAAGGTGACAGCATCTTCTTCCCTCTCGCCGAGATGGTGCGCGGTGCGGAACTCGCGCTTCGTCCCGTGGAGGGAGAGATGGCAGCGACGGTGCGATAGCGACGCCTCGATGGAGGCTGACGACGATATTGGAGGAGTTGGGAATGAAACACGGATCTGGGGTGACGGAGCTGTCCGGGAAGGGGCGCCCGTGGCTGTTGGCGGCCGCCGGCATTCTCCTCGGGAGTGCGGGCATCGTGGTGGTCGTGCAATCCTCGTGGGGCGCAGGTGGCGCGGGGGAGACCCTGCTGGACAGGGTCGCGCGGCTGGCCTCCACGGGACCGCTCGGGGGGTGGTCGGCGCTGCTCGAGGGGCATGTCGCCGGCGCCAGGGGGCTGAAGGTGTTGCGCATCGCCGAAAGCGACCTTCCCGTCACCCTCAATCCGCTCAATATCCGCACGATGGTGGAGCGCCGGAGCCTCGAGTTGATCCACGACGGCCCCTACGCGGTGGGCGAAACCGGTGAACCCGCCGCATCCTTGATCGATCGCACCCCGGATGACAACCAGCCCAGATTCGTGGACCTCGAGGACGGCTACCAGGGGGAGGGGTGGTTGACCGACGCGGTGTTCCAGAACGGCGAACCGGTCACCGTAACCGACCTCGAGAAGACCCTGGCGGCGCTCGAGGCGTCTGCCGGCGACTATCGAGCGACCGGGTTTTTCAGGGGATTGGTGGATCGCGTCGAAGCCCTCGAGCCCGATCCACAGCACCATTTCCGTATCGTGCTGCAGAAGCGGCTGACCAACTTGAGGCACGCGCTCACGTTCAAGATACTCCCGGCCGGGGCGTTCCGGAACCCCAATCCCGCCACCTTCGCCCGCGATCGCGTGTACAACCGGAAGCCCATCGGGGCCGGCCCGTTCGAGTTGGTTTCGGACAACCTGAACCAGTCGGGCAAGGCCAGCCTGTCCTTCCGGGCTCACGCACGGTATCACAAGGGCCGTCCGAAGATCGACCAGGTGATTCTGGTGCACATCCCCAGTGCGAGCGACAAGCTTTTCCAGCTTCGAGGGGGGCAGATCGACGTGATCGTGTCGCTCAGCAAGCGGGACCAGGTAAAAGCGCGGACCTATGACGCGGTGATCGTGCCCTACCCCATCAGCAACTGGTGGTACCTGGGGTTCAATTGTGCGCAGCCGCTGCTCAAGGACCCCGCGATTCGACGCGCACTGGCCAGAATCGTCAACCGTCCCGCCCTCGCGAGAAAGGTGGGCAGGGTGTACCAGGCCGGTTCCTTGTCGGAACGGGAGAGTCTCCGCCTCGAGAACAACCTCCCCGGTACCATCGCGGACGTGGGGTTGATCGAAGGCGCGAGCGCCATTCTCGTCAGCGGCCCCTTCGTGCCCTCGAGCCCTTACTACAACCGGGAAGTCGCTCACCCGGTCGTCGATCCGGCCGAGGCGAAACGTGAACTGCTCGCCGATCCACGGATCACGCAGCGCGGGGAGCTTCTCTACTATCGCAACGCCCCCCTTTCCCTGGAACTACGCGTCGACCAGAGCCTCACGAACGCCACCGACATCGCCAACCAGCTCGTCCAGGACTTCCGGGACGTGGGGATCAAGGTGAGCTACCAGGCATTGAGCACGACCGAATGGGAATCCGCCATCTCCCCCCTTTCGGGCGGGGGAGCCGAAGGGATCGACCTCATCCTGGGCCGCTGGAACTTCAACTATACCGACGACATCAGCGGGATCTTCCGCTCTGACGGCCCGCTGAACTATTACCGGTACAGCAACCCGGAGGTGGACAGGTTGTTCGACACCTTCTACTACGAGGCCGACTTTACCCGCCGGGCGAACATGATGAAACAGGTCCACAAGATACTCGCCGAGGACATGCCGTGCGTTTTCCTGTGGCAGGCCAACGAGGTGGCAGCCTTCTCCATGCGGGTATCGGGATACGCCGTCCACTCGTTCTCGTTCTACGTCAACCTGCATAACTGGGACATCGAGGAGGACACCAGACGGTGATGCGTGCAGTTCGGCTTGCCGGCGGGCTGACGCTCGCCATCGCCGGGGCGATAGTCAGCGGACTGATTTCCGCCGCCCTCGTCATGGTGCTGGTCCTGGCTGCCGGTGGTGGGAGGTATCTCGCCGACCTGGCCAGGGACGCGAGGAGCGACATCGCGGGGACCTACTGGATGTGGTTGACCGGACTGTTCTCCAGTGGAATGGGAGAGAGCTGGTCCGGCATCGCACTGGAAAGATACGTCGCCGACGCCGGCAAAACCTGTGGCTTCGTCCTCCTGGTCCTGTTGTTGAGTGCCGGGGCGTCCGCATGGATGACCTGGAGAGACCACCGCGCCGGGCGCCTCTCGAGGCTGTCGTCCGGCCGGGGCGTCGCCTCCCTGTCCATGGCACCCACCGTGTTCTGGGCAGCCCTGGCCATCGTGCTGGTCGACACGATCCTGATCATGGTGCTCGGCCCTTTCGATATCTCGCTGGCCCGGTGGCTCCTCCCCCACGGCGCACTGCTGCCTCGCTACCTCGCCGCCGCTATCGTGCTCGCGGTAAGCAGCGGCGTGATCTGGGACATGCGGAGCGCCATGGCCAACGAGGTCGAGCGGATCATGGAGGAAGAGTACATCGCGGTGGCTCGAGCCAACGGGCTCGACGTGCGCAGCCGCCTGCTGCGCAATCTCGCCGTTCCAGTGGCCACGCGCGTCGCCGGGAAGCTGCCGCTCCTTCTCGGAGAGGTCATCGTGGTCGAGTACTTTTTCGTTCTCGACGGCGCGGGGAGGCAGCTCATCGGCATGGTCGAAGACCGGGATGCCTTTGCCCTGATGACCGTGACCACGTTCTTCGTGGCCGTCACGACCGGCGCAAGGCTTGCCGTTTCGCTGCTTGCCAGGGGCCTGCTCCCAGGCGCGGGAGCACAGGGCGACTGGAGAACGTAGAGGACATTGGCATGTTCCGGGGTGAACACTGATGGACGACAGGAAAGAGGATGGCCACCTGCCACACCGGGTTTCGGGCGCGCTGCGAGCGGCCGGCAAGAAGGAGGGGGGAGAGACCCCGCGCTGGAAGCCTCGAGCCGGGCACCAATCTGCGGCGGCTGGGCTCGAGGACACGGCTGGACACGGTAGGCCACCTTGTCGATCCGCGTGGCGCTGGTGGCCGCGTGCGCCTGGCGTCAGGGCCGCATGGCTCATCATCGGCGGCATGCTTATCGCCGCCTTGGCCACCAGCGGTCGCGTCGGGAGAATGGATCGGATCGACGACACTCGAGCCTGGGCGCCCCCATCGCCGGCATGCATCACCGGGTACGACGAGAGCGGCCGGTGCGTCGCGTGGAGCATTGCCGGGGGCGTGCACTCGTTCCTCCTCCCGGGCGTGTTGGCCGCCCTCATCGCCGGTGGCGGTGGCATGGCGTTCGGGGTGCTCCAGGGATACGCCGGTGGCGGAGTGGGACGCTCGAGCCGCAGGCTCATGGCGACCCTCGAGGCCTTGCCGAGACTCGTCATGCTCGTCCTGGCCTTCTCGCTCGCAGGGTATTCCATGGCGGCTGTCGGCATGGTGCTGGGCATTCTCGGGGTCCCGTCCCTGGCGGCAGAAGTCGCGGTGCGGTTCCGGGAACTCGAGCGGTCGGACTACTTCCAGTCCAGCCGTGCCCATGGTCTGAGGATTTCGAGGATCGTGCTCCACCACGGGCTGTACTTGAGCTGCGCCGGGGATATCGTGCGGCGCATGATGCTGACATTTGGGCAGATGATGGTCGCGGATACGACACTGACCTACGTGCTCGGCAAGAATCTCTCGAGCGCGGAGATCAGTTGGGGGTACCAGCTTCGGAACTCGCTGGACTGCCTCTATGACTCGTTATGGGCGCTCGAGGACTGGTTGCGCGCGGGTGAAACCGCGATCCCATGGTACCAGGGATGGAGCCAGTTCGTCTCCATCATGTTGGCCGTTCTCGGTGTGCTGTGGGCCACGCAGGTCATCGGGGAAGCCCTGGCTCGGCAGATGGAACGCAAAGGGTAAGGAAACACGAAGTGGGCGGAAACCAGCACGGAATCAATGCCGTCGAAGTGGAGCACCTGGTCGTGGCGGCCGGTTTCGGAGAAACACAGCAGGTGCTTTTGCAGGACGTGTCCCTGGCGATCCCGGAGGGAAAGGTCACCTGCATCGTCGGGGAATCGGGTAGCGGCAAGACGGTTCTCATCAAGTCCCTGCTCGGGGTTCTTTCCGCCCGCCCCGGTCCGGTCGCCGGTTCCGTGAAGGCCACGACGCGCAGCGGCACCAGGGTGGATCTCCTGGAGGGACTGGCGGCGGCAGTGGAACAGGACGGGCAGGGGGGCGTGCGTGTCGCGGATCGCTGGTACGCCGCGTGGCGGGATCGCCTGAGACCGTTCCTGGGAGCCCAGTGGGGATTCGTGGCCCAGCACGGCGCGCGGGCACTGGACCCCACGCGGCCCGTGGGCCATTCGCTGCTCGAGGCGCTGGAACGGAAACATGACGGACGCCGGTCCCGGCAGGCCTTGATTCCGGAGGCATGCCGATGGCTCGAGCGGCTCCATTTTCAGCAACCGGAACAGGTACTGGCGCTGTTTCCGGCGCAGCTTTCCGGGGGCATGGCGCAGCGGCTCGTCATCGCCGTCGCGCTGGCCAGGGGTGCGCGACTCCTTTTCGCCGACGAACCGACCACGGGGCTCGACCCGGAGGCACAGGACGCGCTGTTTCATACCATATCGGCCTTGCGCGCCGTCGGCCTCCTCGAGACCCTGGTCCTCGTGACGCATGACATGGAACTCGCCGGCCGGATTGCCGACGTCGTTGCCGTGATGCATCACGGACGGATCGAGGAAGTCATGAGGAGCGTGGCGTTTTTTGGCTCGGCCGGTCCCCGTTCACCCCAGGGCCGACACCTGCTCGATGAGTTCAGGCGCCTGTCGGTGCGTCGAGACGACCGGAACCGTCCAGTGGGCGAGCAGGGGGTGCCCCGCCTGAGCGTAAGGGGTCTGCAGAAGCACTACGAGCACCGGAGACGCTGGTGGGAGCAGAAGCAGTGCAAGGAGGTGCTGGCCCACATCGATCTCGATGTCTATCCGGGGGAGATCGTGGGACTCGTCGGACCGAGCGGGTCGGGCAAGACAACACTTGCCCGGCTCGTCGGCCGGTTGACCCTTCCGGACAAGGGCGTCGTCCGGATCGGCAGCAGGAACCTGGCATCGCTTTCCGGCGAAGCTCTCCGGCGGGAAAGACGAAACTTCCAGGTGCTGTTCCAGCAGGTCACGGCCGCCATCCACCCGCGCATGCGCGTGGAGGAGGCCCTGCGTGAGACGGCGGTGCACGTCATGGGGCTGCACGGCGCAGAGGCGGACGAGGCGGTCGAACGGGCGCTCGACCAGTTCAAGCTGACACACTGCCGCATGCGTTTGCCCGGCCGGTTGAGCGGCGGCGAATGCCGTCGCGTGGGGCTCGCCAGGGCGCTGATGGTGCAGCCCGTGCTGTTGGTCGCCGACGAGCCCACGGCTGGCATCGATGCGTCGCTGCGCGCCACGTTGCTCGATCTCCTCGTCAACCTCGTCAGGAAACCTTCGGGCCCTGCCATTTTGTTGATATCTCACGATCGCCGCGTGATGAACAGCGTGGCCGACCGGGTGTTGCGCCTGGACCATGGCAGGCTCGTCGACGTCCATTCCGATGGATTCATGGCATCGGCCAGCACGGGTGATCGCAAGAGCGCGTGCCAGGCTGACCGAGTGCAAAGGGGGCACGGATGAGTCGAGGATACAGGATCACGGCAGTCCTCCTGGGGATCCTGGTGGCCGTGCCGGGCGGTTCGGCGGCGGGCCGCCCGCCACCTGGAGGCGCCCCGTGCAACGCGAGCCAACTCGTGCTGGAAGCTCGCCGTTTCGTCGAAAGCAACCGTCCTGCTCGCGTCCCGCTGGAGCGCTTGCTCCGGGCACTGAACGAATGTCCGGACGAGTCGGTGGCGTTCGATCTCAACCTGTATCTCGCCGTGACGCTGATGCACGAAGGGCGTATCCCGGAGGCCCGGCTGGCTGCCGATCGGGCCCAGGCCAACGCCTGGGACGACGAGCAGGCCGCTCGAGCCGGTGCGGTGCAGATCGCCTTGCGAGACCTGGTGGGAGAAGTCGTGTTCGCCCTTCCTTCGGCCCAAGCCGGCGGCGACCTGGAACTCCAGGTTGCCGACCCCAAGAGTCTGCCCCCGAATACGGTGTTGGACGAGGCTTTTCCCAGGGAAAAAGCCTTCGCCCGGGGCACGTTCGACGCCATGGTCGGCGCCGCGCAGGCACATCTCGACGATTCCACGTTGCAGCTCGTCACCGTCTACCTGCCTGCCGGCCTGTACCGTTTGAGTACGGACCAGGTGTTTCGCGTCGGGGCCGGCACCACCAATATCGAGGTCAAACCGACCGAACGATGGCAACGCTCGATCGGCCTGACCGCTGTGGCGTACACGAGCATCACACCCATCGACAGCACCACGGTGGCGGTCGGTCATCGCGGATCGATAGGTTTCGGTCTTGTGTACAGTCATGCCGTGGGACGCCGGTTGATGATCTCCGGGGGATTCCGTTGCTCGCCTCTCGAGATCCGGGCGTCCTCCGGGACCGGCGATGCTGCCGGCACCGATGCTGCCGGCGGTTCAGACGGGGACGGGGCGGGGGCACCCTATCCCAGCACGCTGAACGCGATTGCCCAGGAACTCGTGGCCGGACAGGGCTTCCACGCATGGAACGCCGCCGCCCACCTGGGCGTCGGATGGCCGGTCGCCGTGCGACCCGGTCGCGTCTGGCTCGTGCCTCGAGTCGGCCTTGGCCTGATGTGGATGGAAGGCGTGTTGGTTTCTAGTGCCTCTTCTTCCCCGGCGGAGGTATCGGCCGAGGCGTCGGCGTCTGACGCCGCCCATTCGCCGGCGTTCGGCATCGTGGGCGAATGGATGGGGGGCATGCTCAATTTCGACCTGGCCTTGCACTGGACCCTGCCCACCCGGCTGGAGCAACCCGTCGCGTTGGTGCTGGTCCTGGACGGCGGGGTGGGAACGGGTTGGATTCGGGGGACGCAGGGCCCGGCCGTCCCGATCGTCCCGGCCACGTTCGACGTCATGCACAACGCCATCGCCACCGGCGGAGCATTCCTGGCCGTTGATTACCAGTTCTGACTCGGGAGGATGAGTACACCGTGTGCCAGCACCTGTCTACCGTAGCATATCCAGGACGAGTCAATGAGCGCCCATGCCACGAGCGGATGGCGCCCGGACTTTCGCTCTTGGAAGCACCTGCCGGAGCACTCTCCGGGGAGGGTGGCGCCACGACGAGGGTGTCGCCGGCGTTGGCCTGCAGCCTGCCATCTCGATGTCGCCGGACCATTCCGGCGGGGGCGCATTCGACGTTCCTGATCGTTGTTGTGGCACTCCTGCACGCCGTTCACTGCCCCTGGTCCGGGACGGCTCGCGCCGGTGAACGGCTGTACGAAGCCGTCGGACGTGGCTTCTACGACGTTCGTGCTCCGGCCGGCGCAATGGCGTGGCTGCTCCCTCCGACGGGTACCGAGGACGAGTGCCGGCCCGGTGATGCTCGAGATGTGCAGTGGTCCGCCGACGCGCAGCGCATCGCGGTCACCGTTGACGACGGCATGTCCCTGACGCTCTGCATGTACCAGCTCAAGTCGTCGTGGTTGACCAGGGCTACCAGGCGGGTTCGCGTGGAACGCCCAAGGGCCATGATGTTCGAGGGGGGAGCGAGCGCTTCCGACACCGTCAGGGCGTTCGAGCGTGCGATGGGTCCCGGGCAGCGTCGCGCGTACACCGAGCATGAAGCCGCATGGGTCCCGGAGATACTCGACCCGGGCAATGTCTCCAGTTATCCTGCCGTCATCGCCTTCTCGAACGGACGTGAAGGACATCCCACCCGAACCTTCGGACTGAAGGGCATCGACTTCGGACCCCGGTGCACATCCATCCCCCTGGACGGGCAGAGTCGATTCGAAACACGATCGACTCGAGCTTTCTACCAGCCTGCCTGGGTACCGGATATCTCCGGGGGACGCGCTCGAGGTCTCGGGCTCGCCGAAGTCACGCAACGGGACGTGCCCTGTGGGACCGAGCGCATCGTCTACCTGGCCACCCCGGTCTGTGAAAGGCCGGAAGATTGCAATCCGCCCCTGGTGGAGCTGGCCAATGCATGCGCTGCCGCTAGCTCGAGAGGGGCTGTCCGGTTCCCGTCGTGGGCGCCCGTCGCTGCGAATGACCGCGGATACCGTCTGGCGTTCGTCCGGATCGCGCCGGCGAAGAACCAGGCAGTGTGTGTGAGAACCGGCCCGCTTTCGAGCGACAAGGCAGAAGAGATCTGCTACGACGATACCGAATCCGGCAGGGCGATCAGCAGGGTGTATCCGGCCTGGTCCCGGGACGGACGCTACCTGGCCTATTTCGAAGTCAAACCGGACGCCCGGGAGGGGGCGCTCGAGCCGGCCAAGGCAGGGAATGTCGCGCGTATCAAGGTGATCGACATGTCCGCTTCGGGCCGCGCAGGCCCCCGCGCGGTCGTGCCCACCGTGCTGATCGAGGGCGTCCGGCCCAACCCGGAACACGGACCCACGATGGTGACGCTGGACGGCCGTACCTGGGTCTTCGCCATCACCACGGAAGACGGTGTGCGGTACGACCGAATCACGGCCGTGACCGCGGGTCCCGAGACAGTTGAGCGTATCGTTTTCGACCCCGGGCTGCAAAACCTCAAGGCCATCGACGTTGCCTCCTACCGCCGCGGTGGTCCGGGCGAGGAACTCCGGTTGGGCATCGTGGCGCAGGGCTACCGCAACATGATCGGAGCAGATCAGTCCAGGGACAAGGTGTTCATCCACGTCATCCCGCTGGACAGGCTGAAATGACAAGGAGCGGCGTCGCTGGCACGGCGCTTTTTCGTCCCTGTACAGCCAGCGGGGCGTTGCACACTCGACATCAACCCGCTATACTCCCATCCATCAGTGTCGTCATGGTTGCCAGCCTTCGGGATACCTGTCTTCCCCAGGGGCAGTCTCTCCGTCAACTTCTGCTCGGGAGCACCAAATGGCCAACCGCTATTTTCAAGAAGAGGACATCGGCACGAGCGCCGACACCGAGTGGCGTGTCGTCCTTGCGGAAGAATTGCGTCGTCGCAACCCGTTCGGCGATCTGCACGCGGCCCCCGTCTATAGCACTCCTGAGATCTACCTGTATCACAAGGAACATTTCCGGCCCTACGGCGCGAAGCTCGTCTTGCAGATGGGGGACACGGGGATGGGCGTGGGGTTCTATATCGAGCGTGGCTACCTCTGGGCCGCGGAGGCCGGCTGGACTCTCCAGCCCCACTGGGACTGGCACCATTTCATGTACCTGCTTGGCAACGACCCGGATTTTGTCGCCCTGTTCAAGCGCGCGCGCGACACTTTCGACACGTTTGCGTTCTGGATTCAAAGCGGCGAGTCGGATGCCGAGTCGTTGTCTCTGCGTGCTTCCCACATGCCCCTGGCCGCAATTCTCGGTCTGCTCAACGGGTGGCCCGGCCACCTCTGGTGCGACGTCTACTACGCCATGCACATCCCCGGCAAGACCTTGTTGGACAGCAATGATGCAGGCGTGCTCGACCTGATCGTCCGTGCGCTCGGCTGCGTCGAACCGGTCTACCGGGCCGTGCTGGATCGAAAGTCGGCGATAGATGAACGAATATCCAGCCTTGGTGACTAACTCTTTCGGGCTTTTCGTCCTTGCGACATTGATCGTATCCGGGTGCGGGCCGGTCCACGCCGGGAAGCGGCCGGGCGGAAGGCGCGAGTCGCCTCGAGCACCTGCCCAGGATGGCGTGATACAGGGGTGCAGGCAGGCGGCCGCGGAGATTCGTCACCTTTCGTACACGGGGCCGGTCCACCTCGAGTTTCGCGAGCAGGAACAGCTCGAGACCGCCGTGGGGAACCACGTGGAGCGCCTGGCAGCCATTCCCGGCTGGGACATCCTCGAGGCCGTGCTCCTGGAGTTCGGGCTGATACCGAATGGATTCGACCTTCGGACCTTTTGGAAGAGCCTCCAGTCTGAGCAGATGGCAGGCTACTTCAGTCCGCGGCGGAATGCCATCGTGGTCATCGAGAAGCCCGATCCATCCCGTTCGAGCAACCCGGGGACCCTCGCCCCGGAGGCCGGTCACCTGGATCAGACCGACCTCGACGCACTTCGCAAAGCCATGCTCGTGCACGAGTTCGTGCATGGGCTGCAGTTCCAGAACCTGGGTGCGTTGAACGACTTTCGGCGGGAGCTGGCAGACACGGCGTTCCTCGACGACGCCTTGATGGCTCGGAAGGCCCTTCTCGAGGGTGACGCCACTTTCGTCGCGACCCAGTACCTTTTGGGTGTCGATCAAGATCTCTCGTGCTTGCTGGGGGTAGGGAAACGTATCGCGGAGATGCAGGCAGAAGCGCGCTCATGCTGGAACAGCGTGCTGGTATCAGGCCCGCTCGTCTTTCGAGACCGTTTCCTGTTCCCCTACCTGGACGGAATGGACTTCGTCGCACGGCTTCTCAGGGAGCACGGATGGGACCTCGTGAATGCCGCCTATCAGTGGCCCCCGGTGTCAACGGAACAGATCCTGCACCCGTCCCGCTACCTCGAGGGCGACCTTCCGATGTCCGTAACCATGGGCGATCTATCGTGTCTCCGGGATCTGGGATACCGGGTCTTGTCATCTGGTCGGTGGGGTGAACTGGGAGTCAGGACCATCGTGGCGAATGCACGGTGCCGGGAATGTGCCGGCGTTGCCGCGGCCGGGTGGGGTGGGGACCGCTTCGTCGTCCTGGAGAACGGCACGGAACGACTGGTCGTGTGGGGGATTGCCTGGGACAGCGCTGCCGGCGCAGACGAGTTCACCAGGGCATGGCGCGCCGGCGACGCTGTTCCGAACGCTTTCCCGCCCGCCTACTCCCTGGCGCGAGAGGGCAACCTGACCCTGCTCGTCTGGGGTACGTATCCGGACCTGGACAACCTGTCCACGACGCTGTGCGACGGTGTCGAGGTGAAGACCTTCCCGCCCAGTCCTCCCCCGTTCGTTCCATCTATGCCGGAGTAGCCTGGAAGTCGGGGGAGTGGACGCGGAGGGGGACACGCGACGCCCGCACCTTGTGCAACGGCTGCGAAGTGGGGGAGCTGGCAGCGTGCCAGGGCGAGGAGAGCGGGGGAATGGCGCAAGGGAGTCTGGTCGATGGCGGGTCTACTTGGGTGCCGATTGGTTCTCGAGAGGTGGCAAACCGTCTATCTTGGTGCCGGGTTTCTGGAATTTCAGCACGACACCGGCCTTGTCGGCTTTTGCGACGACGGGGTTGTCCTTGTAGGCGCCGACGTAGTCCTCGTTGACATCGATCTTGTTGTTGTTGTTGACATCACAGACGGCGGTAATCCAGAGTTTTGCCTCGCCCTTCGGCACGAGGAGTTCGTACTGCCCGATCCCGTTCTTCAGCTTCATGGTGATGAGCGTCGGGCGTCCCTCCTCGACCGTCATGACCTCGATCCGTGTCTTGTGTCCTTTGCAGCGGTCGCCGACGAGGACGCCTTTCAACGTGACAGCCTCCCCTTTCTTGATTTCTTCTTGCGTCAGGATGTTCGGCGGGAGGGGTGTGAAGGGAATACCATCAGGCGTCCCGAACTGTTCTCCGCCGGGGCCGGGAGCGGGCCCTTCGCCGGGAGCAGACGCCTCGCCGGTGTCGGCGGGCTGGCCCGCGGGTTTTTCCTGGGCGTCGGCGCTGCCTTCGCCGGTACCGGCCGGTGGCACGCCTGCATCGGCAACCGGCGCCCCGGCCGCCGCCAGTTTTCCGGCCGGTGCCTCTCCCCCTTGCGGTGGCGGGGGTGCCAGGCCCTGGTCCGGTGGGACATTCTCCACGACGGGCTCGTCAGGGCAGCCTGCACCTCCCACGACCGCCCACGCAACAGCCAACACAACCATGCTTCTGTACGTCCATCTGCTCATTCCTGTACTCCTGGTGCGCATTCGACCTGAGCGCTCATTGCACTGATCTCCGTTGGTGCCGAGATAGCCACGAGGGTGATTATAGGGTGTTCCTCTGAGGAACGCAATGCACCAATATCAAAAAACGGCCCCGGACCCAAGCTCGCGGAGCCAGGCGATCTGCTTTGCGTAGTGGACTTCTCCACCCGGGGTCTCGAGGATGAGAGGGATACCACGGAAGCGTTCTTCCGAGAGCAACCTGGTGAACGGGTAGGTGCCTAGCAGGCCTTGGCCCAGGCGTTCGTGGCGGTCCACGCGGCTTCCCTTTGGTTTTTTCGAGTCGTTGATGTGCACGGCAGCCAGGGCTTCCTTGCCGAGAAGCCGGTCGAATGCGTCCCAGAACGAGGCCCAGCCTTGTGCGGTGTCAATGTCGTACCCTGCCGCGAAGATATGACAGGTGTCCACGCAGACGCCGAGTTTGCCGGGGTGTCGCGACTTGTCCCGGACGATGGCGAGGTGTTCGAGCCTGTGTCCGAGGGAGGTTCCTTGCCCGGCCGTGGTCTCCAACAGGATGGGGACGCCGTTTTCTTCAACGCGGTCGAGGCATTCGTCGACGCTGCCGGCCACGGTCACCAGGCCCTCTTCCGGCCCGCTTCCCGAGTGGGCCCCGGGGTGCAGGACCAAACCGTCGACACCGAGCCTGGCGCAACGGACGAGTTCGTCCAGGAGTGCCGTCACGGACTTGGTTCGTTGCGCTTCGTCCGGCGACGCCACGTTGATGAGGTAGGAGCCGTGGGCCAGCACTCTCTCGATACCGGAGGAGGATCGAGCGGCCTCGAAGGCGTCGGCGTCTTCCTGGCCGAGGGGAGGCGCTCGCCATTGTCGCTGGTTCTTGACGAAGATCTGCATCGTCCTGAAATTCAAGCGCCCGGCTCTTGGCGGAGCAGCGTGCAATCCGCCAGCGATCGAAATGTGTCCGCCTATCAACAGGTCGCCGGTGGAAGAATCCTCGGATAGGTCGATAGTGCCGGTCATGGAAGTTGTCCCTTCGTGGCGCGGGGAACGCACCCCCCGGGCGTTGCGCGGCGCCTCGCCTCGTGGTCCAGGAAAACGGAGAGGGTTGCGCCGTGGCCATCTCAAGCAGGCGAGGTTTCCTGTTCCGGCGCGGCGTTCTGGGCCTGATCGAGAGCCTGGGGCCCGGCCGGTGCCGGCGACTCGATGTCCTGGGGCGATTCTCCCTGCTCCTCGAAGAACTCGGAAGTGCCAGCCGTTGCTGTGGCTCTCCTGGCCGCGACGACCTGCCGCCGGGCATCGAGGTACTCTTCGTACAATCCCTTGGCCAACTCGATCTTGCTCACGCCGGGCGGCGAAACCTTGATGTCCATTTGGGCGAGTTCGAGGTCGAACCCCGCTTCGTCGACCGCCTCGGCATGCATATCGTTCTCTTCCAACGCTTGCAGAATCATCTCCGGCGTGGCGTCGAAATACTTCGCCGTATCCGTGACATCCGCCGCTCGACAGAGTCCCGCGGTCGTCACGCCGAGGTGGAATGCACAGAAGAGCTGAAAGGGATCAATACTGCCATCGGGCAAGCGACCGCCATCGGCGAGCTTTCGTGGTGCCACAGGCTTGTTTCGCGTGTTCCGGTTGCCTCGGTGGCGGGCCGGCGACCGATGGTCACGACCCTCCCCGGGAGCGCGTCGACCGCCCCGTTCCCGGTCCTGTCGCCCGCGATTCCCGTAACGCGAACCATCTCCTTGTTTGCCGACTCCACGCCTGTCGGGTCTTCTCCCCCCTCCTTTCGGGCGGGACCCCCCCCCCGATGGGCCACCGGTGCCCACTTCGGGATCGAAGTTGCGGTTGGAGTCGGACGGAAAGCGTACGGCCTGCCACGCATCGCGGTGGGTGTCGCGCCGCCCGGCATGGTCGGACGGAAATCTCACCCGTTCCACGGCTCGATCCCCACGACTGCGGGCGCCTTGCCCACGGCTGCGATCTCCGTTGCTACGATCTCTCCGTCCACCTCTTCCTCCGCCGCGCCTGCTCATCTTGTCACTCCTGTTGGTTTTTTCGCGCGCTTCCTGCCTCGGCCCGCAGGCGCTTCCACGTGTCGGCGCCACCATGGGTGTCGATGGGATAGCTCCTGCGTTCTCCAAGATAAGGACAGGGCGTGTTGGTTGCCCTGGTCTTGGAGCCGAACCTCATGTCTCACGATGAGGAGATGCTCGTTTTCAAGTAACACAGACAGTTGCTCGGGGGGTGACGATGCCGCGACGAACCTCGCCTCGACAATCGCTCGCAAGCGCGCACGGCAGACCTGACGTTTCTCGTTCACCCGGCAGGGAGATCGTGTCCGTGGCGGCTCACCCCAGGATGGTGTTCCCAGTGTAACGGATCTATTTCGATTCGTCCACGTCGGCGAAGCACAGTACAGAGATTTCCTGCGTGGGTCTTCAAAAAAAGCATGCCGCCGGGTCCGGGCTTCTGTGATCGTGCCTTTCGGGCGTGCAGTAGTTGGTGAGGAGTGCGTGTCCTCGGCAAATGTGGCCATCTGCCGCGTAGCTGTTGGTCTTGTTGTCTGTCTGACATACAGGCAGGATGCCTGCTCCACTGACAGGGCGACGAGTTGGGAACGCGATCGCTCTGATCCTCGATCCTCCAGGGGTTGTGTTTCGTGGCCTTATGGGCTATGTTGGGCACTGCGACGGGGCGTGGTTCAGGTCGGCCAGCCCCAGGTGCTGCGCACCCGTGACAGGCGAAATGCTACGGAGAGAGCCGTTGACTGAGCATACCGAATCCGAGATCGTGACATTCGAGGCGAAGCCGACTGTCGTGGTCGAGCACCTGTACGCACCCTATTGCGCCGGCTATCGGATCGTTCAATACCTCGAGCATGTCTACGGCCTGGCGGTGGTGCCGCACAACGTGATCGAACTCCAGGAGATGAAATGGCCGATCATGCGGCCCTATATCCGGGAGAAGTACTACCAGATCATCGCAGCCGGGCGCGTTCCCTACGGTGGACTGTTCTTCGTGAACGGCCGCTATGTAGGATCAGGGTTTCGCGATAGCGTTATCAACGAGATGGAACGCCTGGGCGTGCCTCGAGTCGGCGAGCCCCCGTCGCATTCGCCCCACCCCCAACTGCTGGATCAGAACCAGGCGAAGGGTACGCTGATCATTCGCGCGGTGACGCAGGAGGACCTGTCGGGGCACGGGAATCCGAGCCCGGCCTACTGCACGGAACTCCAGTTCGGCGAGAAGGGCAATCCGGAAACCGTTGGACTTCTCGCCGGCTGGACCGGCCGCTACGGGTGCTGCATGTTGGGTGCCTACGTGGACCAGCTCGCCGCAGGTTTCGTGACGTTCGCGCCCCGGGAGGAAGTGTGGAAGCTGGGGTGGTTCGAGTCCATCCACGAGCCGATGGCC
>JAJRTE010000089.1 GCA_024278455.1 Myxococcota bacterium | reverse complement strand
ACGCGCCCGATGGCTACGACGCGATAGACCGTTACCACGCTTCCTGTTCGCCCGGAGAGGGCAGGTTCGCCCTCGAGAATCCAGCCACCTTCGGACTCACCCAGATGCTCCGACTGGTCAAGGCCGTGGACGTCACCTACGACGACCAGAGCGTGCCGGGTCTCGTGCTCGACCTGTTCACGCAGATCGCGGGCATGGAGTATGAACTCTCCGGGACAGACGATCTCGCCGTGCTGATCCTCGAGTTCTTCGCCCAGTTGCCCAAGGAAACCGTCATCTATCTCGTGGAGATGGCCGCGGATAATCCCAAGGGGATCGACCATTTCAACACCGTGTGCGGCACCCATGTCCAACTCGATGACATGCAGGCACTCAAGGCGGCCGTTGCGGACGAGGACACCAACGGGGGCGTCGGGTTGTTCCTGGAAGTCATCCAGGCCATCAACGCGGCCTCCCGGCCGGGCGGCGCCGGCGGGCTCGGTTCTTTCAAGGACTTCCTCGTCGAATGGTACGATACCGGGATGTGGCATGACTTCTATCCATACTTTCTCGAGAACGTGGTCGCTTCTCCTCAGGAAGAAACCCCGGCCGGCGGTGACACGAACGGTGACGAGGGCGACAGCACGAGCGATCAGTTCCTCGAGACGTTCCAGTCGCTTGCACCAGGAGGCGCCTACCACGATTCGGTGACCCTGCCGTTTCTGAAGACAGCCTACGCCATGAAGGGCGACACCATGCGGCAGATCGTCGATCCCATCGCCTCGGGGCTGCGCTCGAGCGGGCCTCACCTTGCCGGCCTGTTCCGGGCACTCGGCACGCTCGGCGCCCAGAGCCTCGAGCAATACGAGCGTGGCGGCGACGGCCCCACTGGGCTCGATTGTGTTCCCACCGCCCTGGCCAGGATCACGCAGGCGAGTCCATCCTCGAGCGGGCTGGCTCGAGCCGCCCGGGTGTTCGATCAGCCCGTCGTGCTGGACGCCTGGGTCGAGACATTGTCGGTGGCCGCCGTGCGGGACGCGCTGCTGGAACCGGGCCCTGCCGGCGAGCCCTCCCCCATCCAGGCCCTGGCCGGGGCCATCGAGGACGGCACCGTGGACGACCTGTTGAGAATCATCCAGGGCCTGCTGCTCGAGCTGCAGGACAGTGCGCCTGGGGCCGCCCCCCCCGCCGAATAGCCGCCGGGCATCGCACCGCAGTCCGATCGCACCGCTCTGCCTGTCGCCGGACACGATGGGGGTGACAGCCCGCGCATCTCGAAGTAGATTAGTCGCGCCTTGATACCCATGCCGGCACTCGGCGCCGGCGTATCACCTCGAGGCCGAGGTTCCCGGCCACCACCCGAAGCGGAGGAAGCACCATGACGCAACAGTCACTTTGGAAGATTCTGGGGCGCCTCGCCCTGATCCTGGTCTTGGCAAGCGGGCCACTTGGATGTTCAGGGGGCGACGACGACACATCCCCGTCCGGGGATGACGACATTACCGGCGACGACGACGCTACCGGCGACGACGACGCTACCGGCGACGACGACGCTACCGGCGACGACGACGCTACCGGCGACGACGACGTTACCGGTGACGACGATGCCACCGGCGACGACGACACCGTGGTTTCGGTCGCGGAAATCACCGTCTACGACATCCAGGACGAGACTCGAGCCGACCACCCGGCGGAAGCGACCCTGGTGAGCCTGAGCGGCGTCGTGGTGACCACCCCGATGATGAAGACCACCACGAGTGCGGAGCAGCCGGACGGATTCTGGGTGGCGGAAGTCGATGGAGGTCCTTATTCGGGTATCTTCATCTACGCCAAGGACCTCGGCGTCACGGTCTCCCAGGGCGACCTGGTCGACATCGAGGGTACCTACGAAGAGTTCAACGGCAGCAGCCAGATCGAAGCGTCGTCGGTGACCACCACCGGCACGGCCGACCTTCCCGATCCCCTGACTGTCACCACCGATGACGTCGCCACCGGCGGGACCGACCCCGAGGCCTATGAGGGGGTCGTGGTCCGGATCGAGAACGTCACCATCACCACTCGAGACCTGGGCTATGGCGCGTTCGGCGTGACGTCCGACGGCGCGACCCACGAACTCTATGTGGACGACGCTTTCCGGGACTACTACTCCTTCGAGCCCGCGGAGGGATTCGTCTTTTCCGCGCTGACCGGCGTCATCGAATACAGCTTCGACGAGTATCGGCTCGACCCCAGGGGCTGTGACGATCTGCTCGACGAGAGCGGCGCGAGCGCATGCAGCGGCTCCGCCTGTCCGGAAGAGCCGGTGGCCATCGCCCAGGTCCAGGACGAGAGCCTCGAGGACTTCGCCGCCGAGGATTGCGAGGTCGTCATCGAGGGTGCCGTCGCGACCACGGACGTGTTCGACTCGTCGGGCTACCCCATGTTCTACATCGGGGACCCCGCGGGCGGCGAGTGGAGCGGTGTGCAGGTGTTCGCTCGAGACATCGACGTCTCCGGCGTGGCGATGGGCAAGACCGTGACCGTGACAGGCGTCCACGACGAGTACTACGGGATGACGCAGATCGTGGCCGCGGAAGTGACGGCCGGAGACGATGGGACCGTGCCTGCCGCCGCTGTCGTGCAGCCTTCCGACATCAACACCACCGGCGCCTTGGCCGAGAACTACGAAGGCGTGCTGGTGCGTGTGGAAAACGTGGTGATGACACAGGCTGTCTTCTCCGGCTCGGACGGAAAGGACCATGGCGATTTCGCCGTGGCCTCCCAGGACGCACTCGAAGCGGAACTGGTCATCGGCTGGCAGATGGAACACTGTTTCGCCTGCCCCCAGGAAGCGATGGACGCCGGGACCTGCACCACCGATCAGCGGGTGGAGGGCACGGTGTTCTCGAGCATCACCGGGGTGCTCGGCTACTCCTGGAACGAGTTCCGGTTGCAGCCCCGCAACTGCGACGACATCCAGGTGGCAGAAGCCAACCCGGACGACCCGGACGGCGACGAGGTCGCCAGCGACACGGACAACTGCCCCGACGTCTACAATCCGGCGCAGGAGGATGGTGACGGAGACGGCGTGGGCGACGCCTGTGACAACTGTGCCGTCGCGGAGAACGTGGACCAGGCCGACACCGACGGAGACGGGGTGGGAGACACCTGTGACAACTGCGTGGACGAACCCAACGCGGACCAAGCGAACCTGGACGGCGACACCATCGGCGATGCGTGCGACGACGACCAGGACGACGACGGCATCCTCGAGGGAGACGGGACCAATCCCTGCACCGGCGGGGAGACGACCAACTGCGACGACAACTGTCCCACCGTGTCCAACGCCGACCAGGCCGACAGTGACGGCGACGGTGTCGGCGACGCGTGCGCGAGCGTTCCGCACCTGTTGTTGAGCGAAATTTGCGTG
Source organism: Myxococcota bacterium (assembly GCA_024278455.1). Lineage (GTDB taxonomy): Bacteria > Myxococcota_A > UBA796 > JAJRTE01 > JAJRTE01 > JAJRTE01. The sequence continues at coordinate 23,889 of JAJRTE010000089.1, read as the reverse complement.
CAACCCACGACCAACGAATTCATCGAGATCTACAATCCCACCGACTCGAGCATCTCGCTCGCCAACTACTATGTCTTCAACGCCACGGACAGCACCCACAAGTACTGGAACATCGCCACGCTCGATTCCGTGGACGAGTACGATTTCGTCGTCCGCTTCCCTGCGGACGCGACGATCGATCCGGGGGCCTTCCTGGTCATTTCGGTGGCACCGGCAGCAGACTTCAACGGATCGTTCGGTGCATACCCCGATTTCGTGATCAATGGAGATGCAGAGGGCGGCGCGGTGAAAATGGAGGAACCGTTCGCGGGCTCGATCGGCAGTTCCGCCGGGTTGTCCAACGGTGGCGAAGAAGTCGTGCTGTTCTACTGGGACGGCGTGAGCGACCTGGTGCAGGACGTGGACTACGTGGTGTGGGGCGACCAGGACGAGGCATCGGACAAGACCGGGGTCACGGTGGGCAGTTCCACCTACCAGCCCGATACGCCCGTGGCCGACCAGGACGCCCTGTCGGGCCACGGTGGGACCGACGATCCCGAATCCTGGGAGACGATGCAACGGACCGACTTCGACGAGGGTGCCGAGATCACCTCCGGGGGCAACGGGATCACGGGGCACGACGAGACGAGCGAGGACGTTTCCAACACGTGGACCGTCGCAGCGCCCTCGCCCGGCGGCCCGACGTCTTGACGGAGCCGGAGCCTCCCCCTCCCCATACTGAACCTTCCGAACCCAACGATTGATTCCCTCCCCGCCCGTCTGGAACACGGAAGAATCGATTGCCCGCGCGGGAATGGCATCGCGCAGCCACGTTCAGCCTTTCTAGCGTTGAGGATTGGTTGCACAGGTGGTAGAGTGCCAGCGGAAGGGTCGAGACGCGTTCGGGTCCTCGAGGCGAGGTTTTGCCAGGTTCCGGTCTTCTGGTCGCGTATGCCGGAAGCGGATCCATCCCGGCGGTCAACCGATTGTGCATCCCATTTTCGTGGAGCGGAAGTCGATGAAAAAGTGGGTTATGGCTGCTTGTCGCAGGTCTGGCCGGTGGGTGCTGCCATCGGTCGTTCTTGGGTTTCTGCTCGCCGCCGGTTCGGCGCGCGCGTCACACATTGCCGATCACCTGTTGATAACCGAGGTGGGATACGACACGGAGATGGAGTCCAGCACGACTGGGTACTCCGAGTTCGTGGAGATTTTCAATCCCACCGGACAACCGGTCGAACTCAACCGGGGTGCCGAGCCCGGGTCGGCCAACGGACTCGGGAGCTATTTCCTTTCGGACACCCAGAGTGCCTACTACGAGGTCGTGAATGGTCCGGTGGACATGGGCTCAGCGGCCAACAGCGACTCGGTGCTCCAGTTTCCTCCTGGCGCGGTCATTCCGCCGAGGGGGACCGTGGTGGTGACGGCGGACAGCGACGCATTCCTGGCCGAGTTCTTCGGCGGGGACTACGCGGCGTTCCAGGGGTTGCCCGGGTCGCCGCAACTCTTCGAGGCCCACCAGGACGGCGACGCTGACGGCGTGCCGGACATGCTGATCCGGTCGAACAGCACGAGTGTGCAGCCATGGAACCTGACCAACTCCGGGGAACCGGTCGTCCTGTTCTACTGGGACGGGGAGAGCGACCTGGTGCGCGACGTGGATTTCATCACCTGGGAGAAGACCAGCTACATGTTGAACAAGACAGGCGTCTCCATCGATGGTCCCGACGCGGACCAGGATGCGAGCGCCTATCTCGAAGACGCCGGTTCCGGCACCTATCTTCCCGAGGCGCGCAACGGCACGGCGCAACGGACCACCATCCTCGAGCCCGGCGAATCGGACCAGGAGGGGAACGGTCTCACGGGTCACGACGAATCCTCGGAGTCGTTCGACAGCGCCGCGGGAGCGACGTGGGTCGGTCCTGACCAGGCCGGGGCCACGCCAGGACGACAGTATCTCGCCGTGGACGGCAGCCTTGGGGATGTCCTGGGATTCCTCGTTCCGGCCGCCGTCTCGCCGGCCGACACCCTGGACGACGGCATTGGTCCGGCCGACTATGGCCTTGACGGCACCCTGACCGAACTTTACGTCTACCCGCTGGACACCGACGGCGATTTTGTGCCCGACACCCTCTACCTGGCGGTCCGCGGCGCCCTGTTCTCCGACGGTTCCGCCAACGCCACCTTCGTCTTGATCGACATCGACCCTGGGTCTACCACCGGCGCGACGGCCCTGGCCGGTGCCGGTACCGACCTTCTGGATGAGTCCGGAAGCCTGGACTACCGGTTGACACACGCGGGGTTCGCGCTCTCGACCGAGTTGGAGAGCATGATAGGATTCGATTGCGCCGTTGGGCTGGACAGTGCCGATCACACCGACGACACCGGTGGCTGGCGGTGTTTCGGCAGCGGCGGGGCACCCGGCGCGACGGACGACTTCGCCTGGATCGGCACGCCGGGGGACGTGCTGTTCGACGGCGACGTGTATCCCGAATACCCCGGCGCCCCTGGCACGACCATTGCCGCGAGTACCGGATTCGAGGCGTGGGTGCCGTTCACGGCCATCTCGAGCGAAACGCCTCATCGGCTCTACATTGCCGCGGTGACAACGGCCGATACGCCGGGATTCGCGTCGCCGAACACGCTTCCCGAAAGCGCGGGGGACGCTCTCGACGAGTACCCCCAGGTCATCGACCTTGGCGTCTGCTTCGACCCGGCTACCGGAGACGTCGTGTCGAGCTACCTGGACCAGGACGGTGACGGTGTCGGATCGACGCCTGCCTGCGGGGAGGGTATTCCGCTGGTCTCCCTGGGGGGCGATTGTGACGACGCGGACCCCGAGGTCGCCCCTGGCATCGAGGAATCGTGTGACGGCAAGGACAACGACTGCGATGGCAGCGTGGACGAGGACGTTGCCCTGACGTTCTACGCCGATACCGACGGCGATGGCTACGGCGATCCGGCCGTTTCCACGGAAGCCTGTGACGCTCCCGCGGGTTTCGTCGACAACCCCGACGATTGCGACGACACGAACGCAGACACCAATCCCGGTGCCGGCGAGGTTTGCGACGGGGTGGACAACGATTGCGACGCCCAGGTCGACGAGGACGCGGGGCTCACCTTCTACCTGGACGCCGATGCCGATGGCTACGGTGTCGAGACCGACACGGTCGTGGGATGTGAACCGCCCCTGGGCTACGTCGCCGACGCCGGGGATTGCGACGACACCGACCCGGGTATCAGCCCTGTCGCGGAGGAGACCTGCGACGGCATCGACAACAACTGCGACGGCGCGGTCGACGAGGGGGTGGCACAGCCATTCTGGCTGGACGCGGACCAGGACGGCTTCGGGGACCCGGCCACGGGGACCGAGGCGTGCGACATCCCCGGTGACGGCTATGTCGGGAACGGCGACGACTGCGACGACACCGACCCGGCCATCAACCCGTCGGCAGAAGAGGTGTGCGACGGTATCGACAACGATTGCGACGGTACCCCCGACGACGGCCTTCTCGACCTCATGCTCTACGCGGACAGCGACGGAGACGGCTTCGGCACCGGCCCCGCGCACCCCGCCTGCGAACCGCAGGACGGCATGGCCGAACTGAGTGGCGACTGCGACGACGCCGACCCGACCACCTACCCGACCGCCGCCGAATTGTGCGATGGAAAGCGAAACGACTGCCGGTACGTGGCGCAGGGCGTCCCCGAGGATGAACAGGACGCCGACGGTGACGGCGTGCCTCCCTGCCTCCAGGACTGCGACGACGCCGACCCGGCCGTCAATCCTTCCGCCGAAGAGGTCTGCGACGGCATCGACAACGATTGCGACGGCGCCACCGACGAAAACGGCCCGAACACCTTCTATGCCGACCAGGATGGCGACGGCCACGGCGCCGGCGAGCCGTTCAATGGCTGCGATATCCTCGAGGGCTGGGCCGAATCCGGTGACGACTGCGATGACGCCGACCCGGCAACCTATCCCGGGGCCGACGAAGCGTGCGACGGAAAGGACAACGCCTGCTCCGGCACCCTCCCCGAGGACGAAGCCGACGAGGACGGCGACGGGTTCATGCCCTGCTCGGACGATTGCGACGACCAGAACGCCGACGTCTACCCCGGCGCCAGCGAGGTGTGCGACGGCGCGGATACCGACTGCGACGGGACGCTGCCCGAGGACGAGATGGACGCCGACGGTGACGGCGAATGGCCATGCGCCGGCGATTGCGACGACACGGCCCCCGACGTCTCCTCGAGCGGACCGGAAATCTGCGACGATGTTCCACCGGACACACCACCGGAGAACAGGGTAGACAACGACTGCAACCCCGAGACCGACGAGACCGCCGACGCTGACGGGGACGGCTATTCCCTCTGCGATGGGGACTGCGACGACGCCGACCCGGCTGTCAACCCTTCCGCTCCCGAGGTGTGCGACGGAGACACCCCAGTCGACAACGACTGCGACCCCGAGACCGACGAGACCGCCGACGCCGATGGGGACGGCTACACCTTGTGCGATGGCGATTGCGACGACGCCGACCCCGGCATCTACCCGGAGGCCGAGGAGATTTGCGGCAATGGCGTCGACGAGGATTGCGACGGCACGGACCCGGCGTGCACGCCGGTGCCCACTCCGACCGCGACGCCTGCCATTCCGACTCCCACGGCGGCCCCGCCGACCCCGACCTTGCCGCCGACGGCCACGCCGGCGATCACACCATGGGCCGCCACCCCGACCCTTGTTGGGGACGACGATGCCTCTGCCGGGGACGATGACAGCCCCGAGCCGACGGCCACGCCGGAAGAGCCGGGCGGCTGCGCCTGCACGAACACCGGGAGCAGGGCGCCGGGTTCCGGGGGTCTGGCCATCGCGCTCGCCGGATTCGGTCTACTCCTCGCCAGGCGCCGGAGGCTGTAGCGCTCGACCCGCCGCCCGCCCCGTCATTCCGCTTCCGTTCAGGCGGTATCTCCGGCAGGTGCGAGCCGGCGGGCCCGGCGCCGGCAGCGCCGTCACGCGCTGCCCGGCGAATGCCGAACGATGGACGCCGCGTCCTGCCCGCGGTACCCTGTAGACGTCGCCGGGATACGACTACGATATCGAGACAGAGCAGCCGCCACCTCGAGGCAGTGCGGCTTCGATCCATCGTGTCCCCGCACGGTCACCGCCACCTGGTGATCGCCCCCATTCCTCGAGCCGGCCAACCAGACGGAGGTCCATCCATGCACTACTGGCAGCACGCACTGTTCCTGTCCTGTTTCGTCTTGCCTGGTCTCGGCGGGGTAGCACGCGCACATCCTGGAGCGCTCGAGCGGCCCGCGGGGGGCAACTCCCCGGCGGCCCGGGACGAAACGCCGTTCGCCGAGCCGGGCGATTGGGGACCTTTTGGCGTGGGCGTGATCCAACTCCTCGTGCCCGCCAGGCACCAGGACGAACCGCTCGTGACCCTGTTGTGGTATCCTGCCGACGTCGATCCCGACGACGACCCCTATGTATACATCGACACGCCGGAATTCGCCGGGCCCCTGTCCGGCGTCGCCATCGAGGATGCACCGGTTTGGCCAGTGTGGGAACCATTCCCGGCCATCGCGTTCAGCCACGGCAACGGAGGCATGAGCTACCAGTCCATCTTCCTGACCGAACACCTGGCGAGCCATGGCTACGTGGTCATCGCCTGCGACCATCCGGGCGACACCATGTTCGACTTCGATCCCAAGAGCATGGTGACCGGGGCCATCACGCGACCGCTGGACATATCCGCCCTGATCGACGAGTTGTACCGGCTCGACCACGAACCGAATGGGACCTTCGACGGACGGATCGATATGGATCGGATCGGCATGACCGGCCATTCCTACGGGGGGTACACGACGCTGGCCATCTCCGGAGCGCAGCTCAACTTCAACCTGCCGGAGGCCCGGTGCGCGGCCGGCGATCCGGACGCTTGCCTGTTCGTCCAGACCGCGCGCGATCTTGGGGTTTGGGACCGCATGCTGGACCTGTCGGATCGGCGTGTGCGTGCCTCGGCGCCCCTGGCTCCGCTCGGCTGGGAACCGTTCCGGGCCGAAGGGCTGTCCTACATCGACATTCCCATCCAGATTCATGGGGGCGGGCTGGACGAAAGCTGTCCCATGGAGACGGAGGTCGAGCCCGTTTGGATATACGCGCAGGAGCCCAAGGCCATTCTCGAGATCTTCGATGCGGGCCACTACGCCTACTCCGATATATGCCTGGCCCTGCCCGACGATGAGGAGTGCTTTCCGCCCTACATCGACATGGACGTGGCCCACGAAATCATCAACACCTGGGTCACGAGCCACTTCAAGGTGTTCCTGGACAACGACATGCGCTACGCCTCCTACCTGACCGCCGAATACGCCGAAACCTGGGCGTCCGAGGCATATTGGCGGGAAGCCCTGAACCTCTGATTGAGTCCTTTGTCGAATTCAGGCAGAATAGAATCGGCCCTCGCCACGTCAGAGGGGTCGGGGTCATGCGATACCGTCCTCGCCGGCACCGGCATGTCGCAGGACGCGGACAATCCGTGGGCAGCCGTCTTTCCGCTCGAGGCATGACCGGAAGCGGTGGATGGTCTCTCAACAGACGAGTGGAGGTCGTGATATGGGCGTGTCTCGTGGGCAGGGTCTCTCCGTTGGTATTCTCACTGGTTTCCTCATGCTGTCATCCGGCTGCGTCGCCTACACCACCGGGACGACCGTGACCCGGACCGACCCCAACGACACGGCGGGCGGCGACCTGTCCGGGTAATGGAACGACATCGACGCCAACATGGTCGCGCAGGAGATGATCCAGGATTGCCTGACCCGGCCGTGGCTCGAGGGTTTCAAGGCGCAGAACCTGGGAAGGCTGCCGGTAGTCCGGTTTCATTCCATCAAGAATCGTTCCTCCGACCGGATCGACACCAAGTTCTTCTCGAAGCAGGTGGAGCGGGAGTTGCTCAATTCGGGGCAGGTGGAGATCCTGGCCGCCATGGACGAGATGACCGACGTGTTCAACGAACAGGAACTCGAGGCCAGCAAGGGCGGGCCGGACGCCGGGGACTACAGCCAGGAACTCGATGCGGACTTCATCCTGACCGGATGGGTCGTCACGCAGAACGAGACCGACGGGTACGGGCGAACCGTCAAGGCCTACCTGGTCACGATGGAACTCATCGACACGAAGACCACCAGGAAAGTCTGGATGGGTGAGAAGCGCATTCGCAAGATCGTGGATCAGGCAGCTTATTCTTGGTAGAGCCGATGCACCTTTGCCCCCGTCCGTCCGGAAGCAGCCACCCAGCGGTTCGCCTCCTCCTGGTAGCACCCTTCCTGGCCGTGGTCGCCTGCCAGCACGGGATGATGGGAACCTACCAGCGGGTACGGCCCTACATGGCCGATGGACGGTATGGCGAAGCCGCCGAGATGCTCACCGCTGCCAAGGACGAGGCGTACAACAAGCGTGATCGTGTCATGTTCTGGCTCGATCGCGGCACGCTCAGGCACTATGCCGGTGATCTCGAGGCCAGCACCGAGGACCTTGTGGCCGCCGAGAAGGCCATGGATGTGCTGTTCACGAAGTCCGTGAGCCGTGGTGTGGCATCGATGCTCACCAACCCGACGGTGACGGAGTACGAGGGAGAGGACTACGAGAAGGTCCTCCTGTATCTCTACACCGCCCTCAACCACGCCATGGCCGGCGACCTCGAGAACGCCCTTGTCGAGGTTCGCCGGGCGCAGGATCGCCTCCACGCCCTCGAGGTTTACTACCGCCAGGAAGGCGGCCTGGGAACCATCTATACCCAGGACGCCTTTCTCTACTGGTTCGCCGGCATTCTCCTCGAGGAAGAAGGCTCGCACAACGACGCCCTGGTGGCGTTCAGGCGTGCATTCGCCGCCTACCAGGACGACTACGCCCCCTTGTTCGGTATCGGCCCCCCTCCGTTCCTCGCCGAGGACGTCGTGCGGGCCGCCCTCCGTTCCGGCATGGATGACCTTGCAAGTGAGTACCGTGCCCTGGGCGCCTCTGGCCGCAGCACCGAAGCTCTCGCAGCGAACGGCGAACTCATCGTGATTATCGGCGTGGGAGAGTCTCCCCTCAAGTACGACACCTTCATTACTGCCCCGGCCCCTGGCGGCTACCTCATCCGTGTCGCGCTCCCCGCGCTCCAGCCGATCCCCTTCCTCACCCGCCGGGTTCGTCTCGATGCCAGGGGCGTCCGCGCAGACGCCACGATCGTCGAGCCCGTGGAAACCATTGCCGTCGAAAACTACGCCCATCGGCTGCCCAACATCACCGCCATGGCGACCGCTCGAGCCATCGCCAAGTATGCCGCGGTCAAGGGGATCGAGATAGCCGGCAATGCCGCGTCGAGGCACCACGGCTCTTCGGGCCTGGGGGACCTGCTCGGGGGCGTCGTGAGCGTCGTCAACTATTTCACCGAGGAGGCCGACAAGAGGAGTTGGCGCACGTTGCCCGCCGAGTTCCACGTGGCCAGGCTCTATCTGCCCGAAGGGACACATCGGGTCGACGTGGTGTTCGAAGACGCCATGGGCCGGGAAGTCGACCGAATCTCTCTCGAGGAGGTAACGATCCGGGTGGGCAGGAGGACATTCCGGAGTGTTAGAAGCCTCGAGTGAACGAGCATGAAGCATTCACCGCGTGGGCATCCGAGAAGCAGGAGGAGGATTCCACCACCATGCAGAGAGACCGTGCCAGGGCACTGGTCGGCTTGAGCGTTTCACTTTGACACGCCCTCCCGCCCCGGCTACCGTGGAAATGAACCACTTCGCCGTCATGCCGGAGGTCCCATGATTCGACCACGTACCATTGCCGTGCTCTCCGCTGTCCTCGGTTCGACCTTGGTCCCGCTCGCGCATGCCCAATCGTCCTTCACTTCCGTCTACCAGCGCGACGGGTTCGGGACCAAGGGCTCGGTCCAACTCGGATGGGAGAGCGCCTTCGGAACCCGGGAAGCGCGCCCCTTCGGAGAAAAAGGGCTCGAGCAGGGCATTCGTTCCCGATTCTCCATTTCCGACACCGTGGCCATCGAGGCCTGGGGTGGGTTGCTCGTCGACACGTCCGACACCTCTGTCGAGGCCGGCGCGTTCTCCGCGGAGGCGCAGTTCGGCGTACTGCAACAACAGGATCATCGCGTGAACCTCAGCGTGGGTGCCGGCTTTCTTCGCGACTTCCAGGCCGTATCCATCCCCTTGGTGCGCGCCTGTCTCAGCCGCAGGTTCGGGCCGATGAACGTCGCCGTCAGCGGACTCGCCGAGGTCCCTCTTGCAGAGAACCGGGATCCGGTGGACCTCATCGTCGAGGTCGCCGCAGCCTACGAGGTTTCCAACGGACTCCATGTCGGCGTGGAAGCCGTCGGCGAGGACCTGGAGGCCTTCTGGGAGCCGGAAGAAGCCGAGGGGGGCGCCAAGATGGTGCTCGGGCCGTCTGCCCGGCTGGCTCGAGGAGACCATGTGGACATCCGGTTCCATGCCGGGGCGGTGATCCCGGCGACCGTCGAGCAGGCTGCAAGCTCCGCATCGAGTACAGGGTCCGCTTCCGGGACCGGCTTCCTTGGCAGATTGACCGCCGGGTACACGTTCTAGCCCGCGAGCGCGCCGGCCGGTCTTCCCGTGGCGCCAGGACGCCTCCACACGAACATGACGACGTTTTTTTTTCGCACGGGGATTGACGTGCAGGCGAATCTGCTTATCTTGACGTATGCCGTAGACGGTATATGATTCCGTCGTTGGAATATGAACAACAAATGACTGGAGACAGGAGATGTTGCAGACCGGTCTTGAACATGTGGAATCCCAGGAGTCCTTCGAGTCCCTACTGAAGGAGCACGAGAATGTGATGCTGTGCTGTGGTCGGATGGGACCGATGTGCCTTCCCGTGTATGACATCATGGAGAACCTGCGGGACGAGTATCCCGAGGTAGCGTTTCGGGACATGGATTTCGATGGTCCCGCGTCGCACCTGGTTCGGCGCCTGCCGGAAGTCCGGTCGTTTACGGGACTTCCGTTCACGCTTTACTACAAGGACGGGAAGCTGGTGGAAGCCACGAGCAGCATTCAGACGAGGTCGCAGGTGACGAGCAACCTCGATCGGCTTTACCGGAACGGGGGGTGACTTTTCCTTTGCCGGAGCGGGAGCCACGTGGGGATTGGAAGATGGCGCATCATTACGACGTGATTGTATTGGGTGGAGGGCCGGCCGGGTTGACAGCCGGGATCTACCTTGGACGCGCTCGAGCGCGCACGCTGATCCTGGACGCCGGGACGATCGGTGGCCAGACGGTGCTTTCCTATTCGGTCGCCAACTATCCTGGTGTCGAGGAGACATCGGGCCGCACCATATCCCAGACCATGTTGAAGCAGGCGCGGGGATTCGGGTGTGAGATTCGGGCGTACACCGAGGTCGCCGGTATGGATCTTCGTGCCGATCCCAAGCGGTTTCGGCTGGGTGATGGCAGCGAGGTCACCGGTGAAGCGGTCATCATTGCCACGGGGGGAGTGCCGCGGAGATTCGGACTGGCGTCGGAGGAACGGTTCGTGGGCCGGGGGATTTCCTACTGTGCCACGTGCGACGGGGATTTCTTCACGGAGAGGCCCATTGCGGTCGTGGGGGGCGGCAATTCGGCCCTGGAGGAGGCGTTGGCGCTGGCGCGGTATGCTTCGAAGGTCACCATCATCCACGAGTTCGATCATTTCCAGGCCGAACCCTGGATCATCGAGGAGGTCCGGGGGAACCCCAAGATTCGATTCCTGATGGAGCAGGAAGTCCTGGACTTCGAGGGGGGCGAGAAGCTCGAGAAGGTTGTGTCGGTGCACAAGAAGACCGGCGAAGTCAGCGCGACCGTGGTGGATGGTTGTTTCGTGTTCATTGGCTACGTTCCCAACTCCGGGCCATTCGAGGGCGTCGTTTCCCTGACCGAGCGGGGTGAGATTCGCACTGACGAGAGTCTTGCCACCGACGTTCCTGGGGTTTTCGCCGCCGGAGACGTGCGCGCCAAGCGGTACCGGCAGATCACGACAGCGGTTGCAGATGGCACGATTGCCGCGTTGAGTGTGCTGGAGAGCCTGCGAGAGAAGGGGCGATGAGCGACGGCGCGGGGGACACCACGTTGAAGAGATTGTGCCAGGCGATGGGGCATCCCGCGCGGTTTCGCATCCTGACCTTGTTGGCCGAGAAGGAACGGACGGTCAACGAACTCGTCTGGAGACTCGAACTGGAGCAGCCGACCGTCTCGAAGCACTTGGCGACACTGTTGAAAGCAGGGCTCGTCACCTTCGACGTGGACGGCCGGTGCCGGTGTTACGCGCTGAGCCACGGAGATCTCGTGCGGCGCATGGTTTCCAGCTTTGGCGCGGTGTATCGGCAGATGGAAGAAGGGGAAGCTGGGAGTGGCCCCGTGCCTGGCGGCGAGGGGTCGCTACCTAAACGATGATGGAGAGGCAAAGGTGCAACGGATTCAAGACGCAGGTGAACTCGACGACATTCTGAGCAAGAACGACCAGGGTGTCATCATCGGGTTCTTCGGAGATTTTTCGGCGGCCGCGAAGAAAGCACGGCCCCATTTCGAGGCATTCTGCGCGCAGCATGAAGATCAGCCAGCAGTCCTGGTGGATGTCGGGCATGTGCGCGGGGCCCATCGCCGGTTCGGTGTGACGACCGTCCCCACGGTGCTGCTGGCCAAGGGCAACCAGGTGCTGCGGAAAGTCGTGGGCTTTCAGACACCGGACTTCTACCAACGTTCACTCCTCGCCCCGACCACCGGCGCCCGGCGCGCGAGGTCTGGGGAAGAGGACGCCAGGCCGGCCCACAGCGTAGTGCTCTACGTCGGCGACTCGTGCCCGTGGTGCACTCGAGCGCGAAACTACCTGCGCAAGCACGGGGTACCATTCAGGGAAGTGAATGTGTCCCGGGACGAGAGTGAGATGATGTCGCTGGTGAGCCGGTCGGGACAGCGGGGCGTGCCGCAACTGAATATCGACGGCCACTGGATCATCGGCTTCGACAAGCCTCGGATCAACCAGCTTATCGGGCTTGCGGAAGCCTGAAAGAGGGCCCGTGCGTGCCGTTTCCCGACCGGTCGGCCCGGACGAAGCCCACGAATCTTCATGACCATTGCAAGAATTTGACCAGGAGAAGGACATCATGGAAATCAAACCACTGAACGACATGGTATTGCTGAGTCAGGTCGAGGCGGAGGAGGTGACCAAGGGAGGGATCATCCTGCCCGAATCGGCCAAGGAGCACCCCGCCGAAGGAATCGTCGAGGCCATCGCCGCCGACGCCACGGACGAGGTGGCAATCGGTGACAGGGTGCTGTACAAGAAGTTCTCGGGCGAGGAGATCGTCGTGGACGGAAAGAAGTATCGGCTCGTGCCTGCCGGCGATCTGCTCGCAAAGTATGTCGAATCCGACACCATCCCGGAATAGCCCATCCGCACGATTCCCCCGGTCCAGGTTTCAACTCTCATTCTCGTTTCAGCTTCGTGAGCAAGGTAAGAACGCCGGCGTGCTCGTGCTCGTCCCCTTCCTCGTCCCCGTCCCCACTCGCACTCGTGCTCGTGCTCGTGCTCGTGCTCGTGCTGGTCCCCACTCGAACTCGAACTCGTGCTCGTCCCCTTCCCCTTCCCCGTGCTTGCCTTCGTTCCGCCGAACGACATGGGTGTGAGTCTGCCGACGGTGGCCGGCCAACCGTGTTTGCCAGTGTACAGAGTGCGTCCGCGCGTCTCGCACCGCCTGCGCACCGTCGAGTGGGACGTCCAGGAGTCTCACCTTGACGAACGCCGACCAATCACGTAGGAATAATCTGGTCTGGATCGCCAACCCACATCGTGAGGCCTCGAGGTGCCCATGGATGGACTGCCTTTTCGAGTCGGCTTGGCCGCAATCGCCGCCGTGGCGCTGATGTCGTGTGACGACGGGCTGGTCCCCGAGTTCGATCTCGTCGACGAGAACCCCGCCTCGCCGTCCTACCTGGAAACCGTGTCGCCGAGGGACTACATCGGGCAAGTGTCGGCCTGGTACTTCGGCAACGCCGGTTGAAGCTACTGCATTGGCCAGTTCGGCCAGCTCGACCGGATGCAGTCGGAACTCGACGACATGGACCTCGAGGTGCCGATCGCCATCCTGGGCATCAACGAGGCGGGCTACGAGTCGTACAACGAATACATGACCTCCGGCCGTGACATTCCGTGGCTGCAGGACACCTGGACCGTGGATGCCTGGGGCGCCTGGGAGGTGACCTACCGGGACGTTGTCATCGTGGATACGAGCAACAACCGGCACGCCGTGTACAATCTCACGGCCCACGACCTTACCGACCCGGACAACTACGAAACACTCAAGCAGATGCTGTTGGAAACCCCATGAAGCAGCAGGACGTGACCGAGAACGATTTGACCAATCCGGCGGACTACCAGGCGTTGATGGACATGTTCCTCGAGGCCGCGGGGGGGTGACCGGAGAGGCGCGCGCGTCCACCGGGCTGCCGCTGCGCCGCGGGCGGGGCAGCCGCGGCAAGGCACCCCAGGGAGGAACGGCGAGCTGCAGCGCGGATGGCTCGTCTCGACAACCGTGTATTGTCCTGTTTTCGAGACGTGGTGGAAGAGGCGGGCGGCGGGAACTATCAAACGCTGATCCATGACGCCTTGCTCGAGTACATCCGGCAACGCGGCAGATGGCCACATTTGCGGAGGAGAACTCGATAGCCCTGTGCCCGATGTTGCGCAAGGCCAAGGCCAGGCAAGGCGGGATCGCCTGCGGCGCCGGCATGCTGCGCTGCTAGCGGATGTCCAGGTCGCTGGTTCCAAGGTGGACGAGCCATGGGGCCTCGAGGCGTCTGCGGAGCTGGGGGTCCGGCGCGAAGAACAGGAGGCCCGGCGATTCTCCCCGGGGAAAGAACCAGTGTCGCCGCAGGCATTGGACGAACCTGGGTTCGGAACCCAGCGCCTTGACCATGTAGGCCCCCTGTCCATGGAGCCACGAGAGTCCGGAGACGATCAGTGCATCAGCGACTTCCCGATCGCCGGGGAGGAAGTAGAGCATGGAGAGATGTCCCATGGTCAGGCTGTGCGGCTCCGGAAACACTCTCCAGGCGGCCACCCCGGCCGGCTCCCGGCCTCGAAAAGCCACCTCGAGCCGGTAACGGTGACCGGGATGGGCCTCGTACCTGCGATTCAGGGCACGATGGTCCGGGGCGATCGTGATGGGCCAGAAGTGGGGCACGGCCTGCATGAGGCGATCGAGTTCCGGGGGGAATCTCTCCACCGGCTGAACATGGACAGCCGCTCGAAACCGCCCGCGAACAAGCAGGTCCCGCATGGAACGGTTGCCCGGTTCGGAAGTCGAGGCTGCGCGGGCGCTCTCCTGCCCGCCGTCCGTGTCGAACCGACCGCGCCGGGGACGGAGCCACTGCCAGCGGGCGACGTCGGCGCGACGCAGCACTTCAAAGATCGCGCGCCTGCCGGCACCGTTCGCCCGTTCCAGGCGCCGGCGCACGAAACCCTCGAGACGCAAGAGTCGAAACATGGGCCGGAGACCGCCCACCTCCACGAACCCCTGCTTCTTCATGATGCGGTTCGAGGCGGTGTTGGTACCCAATCCGATGGTGATCTCGTGGCCGGCGACCTGGACGGCTTCCGTGAGACGAGCACCCACACCCTGCCCGCGGCAGTCCGGCGATACGGCGAGGTCGGTGAAAAATGCTGCCGTGTGCGGAACGCCGTCCACGTGGAGCGTGGTGTCGAACAGGCCCGCCGTGCCGGCCGCACGTCCCCGGTGCCAGTAGACGAGCAAGCGGCTGTTCGTCCCCATGCCGTCATCCCGGAACTGCCAGCCGTAGGTAGCGCGCCGGCACTTCCCGGACTGCTCGCCGAACACTTCCTCGAGGAACTTCAGTACTTCCTCGCGGTGGTGGACCTCGAGGTCGCCCACGAGAGGAACGATGACATTGTCGAATGGTTCGGTCATGAGACTTCCTGATCCAGCCCATGGTTGACAACGCGACCGACCCAGGCTCGAGCCCGATGACGGGCCTCGAGTCGGCCCGAAAGCAGGCCCACGAAGCGCCGCAAGCCGATGTCGCTTCCCACCGGGTAACGCCCCAACGTCATGGGGTCGTCGCCTGGCCGGAGACGCCTGAACGCTGTGGTCACGCCGGCACGGTAGCCCGCGTTTCGAGCCAACCGGATCGTCTCCCGGTCGCAGGCGCCGTCCGGATAGGCCACCATATCCACCGCCTGCCCGGTCCACTTCTCCAGCGCGGCCTTCGATTCAATCAACTCCCGCTGCGCCTCGTTCTCCGGGACTCGAGTCAGCAAGGCATGGGTCATGCCATGGGAGCCGATGTGGACAAGAGGCGACGCCGCGAGCTTCCGGAGGGAGGGCACATCGAGCAAGCGGCGCGGATGTCCTCTCCCTGCCACCGGCACACCCCCGAAAGGGTCGAGCCGCTCACGGAGCGCAATCCTGCGTTGCGCTTCGGACAACTGCTTGAGCGTGCGCACGAATGCGTATGCCTCGCGGAGCCGCCGTCCACCCGGATCGTACAGAGGTACCAACCGGTCGTAGACCTGGTCGCTCCACAGGAGATCGTCCGTGCCGATCAGACCGGCCGTGACGAACACGGTTGCCGGGATACCAAACCGCTCGAGAATGGGCATGGCCACGTCGAGATTGTTCTGGTACCCATCGTCGAAAGTGACAGCGATGGTTCCGGGCTCGAGACACGCCTGGGCGCCGGGCAGAAGAAGCTGCGCCAGGGGCACCACGCGACGGTGATGGTGCAGGTAGCGCATCTGCGCCTCGAACAGCGACGCTTCGATCTGGGTCCAGAGGCAGGGCTGGGTGCCATCCGGGACGACGCCGTGGTACATCAGGATGCAACACGGAGACCTCGGGCGACGCCACCGCTCGAGGGCGGTGCGCCACGCTGACAACCTCGATCCGGCCTGTGCCATAGGTTTCCCCGTGCGCCGTCCGGTTCCGCGGGACCCTCCGCACCAGGCCCGGCGGCTGAACCGGACGTTGCCACCTCTTGCCACCCTAACGGGAACTGCAAGAAACGTCAACGCCGTACCAAAATCCCGATACACAGATGGACTGCGTCGCTTGCCCGGCGCAGGAAGGGGCGCTGACTCGCCTACGTGCACGCCCAGAGGCACTCGGAGACTGACACCAAGAAGCGGTTGACAGCGTTTCTCCCTCGGCGCACATTGTACAGGTAGGATACCTGCTGTTCCGAGTAATCGGCCGTGTTCCCGCGGGGGATCCCCGGCCACCCCGTCGAACCCGGTGCGTCCCCAGGACTGCCGGCTACCCTGGAGGAGTCATGATACTGAAAACGGTCGCCCCACTGGCGTTGATGGTAGCCATGGCCACGGCGCTCGAGCCGTGCGACATGCCGGACACACCGACCCCGACGCCTACTCCGGTCCCGCTCGAGTGCATCGTAACCGGGTGCTCGGGCCAGGTTTGCGCGCCGGAGCCGGTCATGACCACCTGCGAATGGACCTGCGAGTACGGGTGCTACCAGTATGCGATCTGTGAAGTGCAGCCCACCGGGACCTGCGGTTGGACCAGGACCGATCCTTTCGAGGAGTGCATCGCCGACTGCTCGCAGACAACCCCCATACTGGCAGACTGACTCGCCAACCGCGACGCCCGCGTTCCGCCCGGGCATGGCGTACCTCGCCGGCGGCTACGAGGGCGAGCCGCGCTGCCTACGTCTGGCTACTCGAGGCAGCGACCCGGGAAAGACCCGGGCCGAGAGCGTAGTGGTTTGCCCCTTCCGACCACCCGTGGCCGGCTCAGACAACGGTGACGATCCGCAGGGAAAGCGTTTCCCCGGCCAGCTCGATGGTCTTGACGTCTTCTCCGGCCAGGTCGTCCGACGCGATCATCCGGTCGCACAAGGTTTCACGCTGGATGTGATCACGGTAGACTTGGAGGGCCTGCCGGAGCGATGGGCCGTTGCTCCGCCATGCCAAATGGATGTGGTTCTGTACCTCGAGCCCTCGCTCCTTCCTGAGCTGCTGGATGTGGCGCACGATGTCCCGGGCGCGCCCTTCCGTGCGCAGTTCGTCATCGAGATGGATGTCCAGGATGAGTGCCGGGGACTCCTCGGACATGACCATCTGCTCCGCTACGGCTTGATTCACGATGACGTCTTCCGCCCCCAACTCGTAGGTCTTGCCGCCGGACTCGAGGCGCAGGACATCGCCGGACTCGAGCGTGGAGACGACTTGGCTGGCGGGAACATCGGCCAGTGCCTGGAGCACGGCTCGAGTCTCCTTGCCGAACCTGGGGCCGATCCGCTTGTGGTTGGGCTTCACCTCGTACCGGATGAATTCCGAAATGTCCGACACGATGGACACGGCCTTGATGTTCAGTTCGTCCAGGATGTGGGTTTCGAACCGCTGAAGCGTGGCAGTGGTCTCTTCGTCGGGGGCATGGATGACGAGCCGGCGCAGCGGCTGGCGGACCCGGATCTGGGCTGCTTCGCGCATGCCTAGCACGCGGCTGACGACATCTGCCACCAGGTCAACCTGTTCGGCGAGCCCAGGTGTGAACAGGGAGGCGTCGAACGCGGGATAGGCGCAATGGTGCACGCTCTCGGGTGCGCCGGTATCCCAGGAGCGCACGAGGTTCTGGTACATCTCCTCGGTGATGAACGGGGCCACCGGTGCCAGGACCTTGGCCAGGTCCACCAGGACCCGGTACAAGGTCTGGTAGGCGGCGAGCTTGTCGGCGTCGGACTGGTTCCTGGGACGCCAGAACCGGCGGCGATTCCGGCGGATGTACCAGTTGCTCATCCGTTCGATGAAGTCGTCGGCGGCGGCCACGAGCCGGGGGACATCGTAGTCGCCAAGCGCCTTGTTCGCCACATCGACGAGGACCTGTAGCTTGCTGAGCAACCACCGGTCGATGTCCTGAAGTTGGGCGTAGGGCAAGCGGTCCCGGCGAGGGTCGAAGCCGTCCAGGCGGGCATAGTTGACGAAGAAGCTGTAGGTGTTCCACCAGGTGCTGAACACGCGCCGTCGTACCTGGTCACCCGTGCGGTAGCCAAAACTCAGGTTGTGCGTGGGGATCTGACCGCAGTAGATCCACCGCATGACATCGGCACCCATCCGTTCGACCGCATCGTCGAACCAGATGGCGTTCCCCGTGGACTTGTGCATCTCCTTGCCCTCTTCGTCCCGCACGAGGGCATGGCCGAGCAGCGTCTTGAACGGGGGGACGTTTTCCATCATCGTGCTCATGGCGAGCAGGGCGTAGAACCAGTTGCGGAACTGCCCGGGGAAACACTCGAGCACCAGGTCGGCAGGAATCCACTTCTCCCAGTAGGCCCTGTCCGTGTTGTACCGGACGGTGGAGTAGGGCACGATCCCGGCGTCGAGCCAGGGATTCCCCACATCTTCTATCCGCCTGGCCGGACGCCCGCACCGCTCGCACCGTATCCGGATACCGTCCACCCAGGGCCGATGGGGGCTGTTGCCCTCGAACTGTTCCCATCCGGCGATGGCACGCTCCCGGAGTTCTTCCTTGCTGCCGACGACGTCGAACCAGCCGCATTCGCACTCGAAGATCGGGAGGGCCAGTCCCCAGAAGCGCTTCTTGCTGATCATCCAGTCGTGCATGTTCTCGAGCCAGTTCAACTCCTGGTCGCGACCCCAGGTGGGGATCCAGCGGATCCGGTCCACAACCGCCTTGATCTCCTCTCGCCAACTCATGTCGATGTACCACTCGTCGACGGCCCGGAACAGCAGCGGAGTGCTGCACCGCCAACAGTGGGGATAGTCGTGCCCGTAGGTCTCGCGCTTGTAGTAGATACCCTTCTCGCGAAGGCGGGCCACCACGTCCTCTCCCACCTCGAGAGCACTCTTGCCGGTGAGGAACCCGTAGCCGGCGACATAGGTCCCATCTTCCTCGATGGGCATGAGCACGGGCAGATCGAGTTCCTTGCCGAGGTCGAAGTCTTCCTTGCCGCACCCGGGTGCGATGTGCACTATCCCGGTGCCCTCGCCTTCCGATACCTCCTCCCAGGCGATGACCCGGTGCACGTATCCCTTGTCGGCGAACGTACTGCCCACGACATCCAGGTCGTCGAACGGTCCCTGGTATTGCAGCCCGAGCAATGCCTTTCCAGGGAGACGCTCGAGCACGTCGTAGGCCCCGCGCTCCTTGAGGACGTGCTCCCGGGAGGCGGCGATGTACAGGACGTGGCCGGCTTGACGCACCTTGATGTAGGTCATGGACGGGTTGACAGCGGCAGCCACGTTCGCTGCCAGGGTCCAGGGAGTCGTGGTCCAGACCAGGAGACTCTCGTCGTCCCGGCCGAGGAGGGGAAAGCGCAAGAACACCGACAAGTCCTCGACGTGGACGTACCCTTCCCGGCGCTCCTGCTCGCTGATCCCGGTCTCGCACCGAGGACACCAGGGCATGGCGTCGCGGCCCTTGTAGATGAGACCGCGCTCGTGACACTTCTTCAGAAATGCCCAGATGGTGTAGTTGTTCTCGTCGGACAGGGTGTAGTAGCTGTTGTCCCAGTCCATCCAGTAGCCAAGTCGAATGGACTGATCGGTCTGGATACGGGAAAACCGGGCCACCCGCGCTTTGCACCGGTTGATGAAATCCTCGAGCCCCGACTTCACGATGTCCGCCTTGGTGGCGTATCCCATCTCCTTCTCGACTTCCACCTCCACCCACAATCCCTGGCAATCGAACCCGTTCTGATAACGCAATTCATGGCCGGTCATGGCAAAGTAACGCTGGTAACAATCCTTCAGCGTCCGGCCCCAGGCATGGTGCACGCCCATCGGATTGTTGGCCGTGATGGGGCCGTCAAGGAACGACCATCGCGGCTTCCCGGCGTTCTGCTCGCGCAGCTTGTCAAAAGCTCGAACCTCTTCCCACCACGCCAGCACACGGTGCTCGATGTCGATATGGTTGCAGGTCGAATCCACCTGTCGAAACATCGTCGTCGCTCTCCATCCTTGGCACAGGGCCCTGCCCGGGCGGCACGACCCGTGTCGCATCCTTGGGTCGCCGGCACAGCGGTGCTCCTCCGGCTACCGATTCCGGACTCCCCATCCACACCGTTCAATGACCAGTCGGGTCAACATGCCTCGAGCGGTGGGCAAATGCAAGCGCGATGTTGTTCTGATCGTCAGCCGGGGACCGACGTGGACCGGATGATCTCGAGCTTCTCGAGAACGACAGGCTCGACGGGCCTGTCCCCCTGGTCGCGCGGCGTGTTGGCGATCTTCGTGATCACATCCAGGCCGGACACGGTGGCGCCGAATACGGAATGGTGGTTGTCGAGGTGGGGGGTCGGGACCTCGGTGATGAAGAATTGCGAGCCGTTCGTGTTCGGGCCGGCGTTGGCCATCGACAGGATGCCCGGGCGGTCATGGCGCAACTCGGGGTGGAATTCGTCCTGGAAACGGTATCCCGGCCCACCCGTGCCCCGGCCGAGAGGATCCCCTCCCTGGATCATGAACTTCGGAATCACCCGGTGAAAAACGGTGCCGTCATACAGAGGCTTCTGTAGACGCTCGCCAGTGCGAGGATCGGTCCAGGACTTCGTGCCGGTGGCGAGTCCCACGAAGTTGCTCACCGTGATCGGCGCACGCTGCTCGAACAGCTCGACCACGATGTCCCCCATGTTGGTGTGGAACACGGCGTACAGTGTCCCTTCTCCCTTGAGTTCTTCCGGGATTTCCGCGTCTTCCGCGGCCTTTCGACCTCCAAACCAGCTCATGACTCTCCTTTCTCCACACCGACAGCGCTGCCGGTCCACGCCCTCGGCCCTTCAGCCTTCCTTGACGACGTTCAGCGGTCCGGCGACGGATCGTGCGGCTGCGTCCTCCCATCACGTGGTCCCTCCCAACGAGGGACAGGATATCAGCTTCCAAGCCTACAACACGTAGCGGCCCTTGTCCAGCAACACAACGCCGTCGATGCTGACGGTGGGGGCGAGCATGACCATGTCCCAATGGAGCGACGACCGGTTGCGCCCGCCGTAGCTCCGATTCTCCCCCAGCGCGACATGGATGGAGCCGTGGATCTTCTCGTCGAGAAGCGTCGGACCCGTGGGCGCCCGCACCTCGTGGTTGGTACCGAACCCGAGTTCTCCCACACGGTCCTTGTCCCCGGTGTGGGCGGCCATGGCATCGAGAAAGAGTTCGTGCCCGCTGTCGGCTGCTGAGCCAACGAGTCGCCCGCCATGGAACTCGAGACGCAACCCGCGAATCCGCCGGCCCTTGTGGAATACGACGGGAAACCGGGCGACCCCTTCCACGGAGTCCTCCACCGGCGCAACATACACTTCACCGAAAGGCAGATTGGCGGTCACGTCTCCACTGTCCAGGTCTTCGTCGCTGATGATGCCATCGTCCATGTTGATCCGCCTATCGCGAATGGAAAGGGTCAACTCGTCCCCCTCGGGCGAGACGATGCGGACCCGGTCACCGATGAGCCGCTCGCGGACGCCCTGGCAAAGTCGATAGATACGGTCCAGTTCCGCCGTCACCGCGCGCCAGAACAGGTCCCGGTAGGCCTCGAACGGGACACCGAACACGTCGGCTTCCTCCGGCGTGGGGAAACCCACCCCGATCTTCCTTGGATTCCTCCGGACTCGAGCTTCCATCACCGGCACCGCGGCGTCAGCCATTACCTTGAGCTTGCGGGAATCGACGTGGTCGAGAAAACCCGGCGTCTCGAACCGCGGCAGCCCGATATGACAGTCCACCACTTCCTCGCTCGGCCCGGCATGCGGAGGCACGCGGGCCAGGTAGGCGTCGGGGATTTCCTCGATCATCCGCCGGGCGAGACTCGGCCAGGTGAGGTCGAGCAGGGGGAACGCCCCGGCACGCCGAACCGCGACCACGATTTCCTCCACGAACGGCAACGTATGGAGACCGGCCGTTATTCGAACCACCTCCGCTTCGCGAATGCGGAGCTGACGTTCGACCAGCACACGGGCGATCTTCTGGTAATCGACCATGGAAAAAGACACCTCCTTCGGCGTGGGTTGCAAGACCGCTCGTGCGGCATTCCGCTCCCGCAGGAAGTCTCGCTGCCTGTCCGTTCCTGCTGCAACACATTTCTTCCCGAAACGGGCGTCCCGGGCCCGGCAGACCATGCGGGGCGGCCCCTATCGTCTGGTGAGGACGCTGGCGACCAGGCAGGATGGGGACAGGGTGAAGGCGGCGGGTCCCACGACGAGGATGATGAGGCGGGAGCAGAAAAGGACTGGGGATCGCGTCCCTGAGCCATCTGAATCGTTGGCGTCATGCCCCCTGGAGCTTCATGGTCCACTCCAGGTGGCAGACACACGTCAACTCAGCAGATCCATCGGAGAAAACAGCGCTTGGTGCCCCCGTTGCCGGTGTGCACGGCTTCGAACCCACGACTCCGGTGGTTTCATCAAGGGGGTCGTCATGCTTTCTCTCGATGGGTGAGGCAGCGAACGATCCGCTCCGGCGCCCGCAGATCCCGCGCCGTCAGCTCGACGATGCGCCACGCCGCGCGTCCCTCCCGCAGCGCCTGCCGGATGGCCCGATCTCGTCGCAGCCGCGCACCCTTGTGAAACGTGGCGCCATCCACATACATCAGCAGGTTGGTACCCACGACCCGAAAGTCGGCCTGGCTGATCGGCGGTCCATCGGGGTCGGGGCCGACCGGAACCTGCTTCTCTACCTGAATACCGTGTTTCTCGAAGAGACGGAGGAACTTGAGTTCGAGCGGTGACCCGACGCCTGCGTCGTAGGCCTCCAGCCATGGCTGCGGGTCGTCCGTATCGCCGAGCTTTGCAGGCAAGCTCTTTGGCGGGGTCATCGCGAGCGCCTCCAGGTCAGGCATCACGTGGGGCCATGAGAGGTACTCGTGATGCCGCTGGTTCTGGTACGATTTCAGGCAGCGGTAGCAGGCGGACGCACAGTTCGAGTGGTCGAGGTGCTCGATGGTGCGCGCGGCGACCAGGTGAAACTCTGCGGCCGCACGGTCGAGGAAGCCGCTGCCACCAACAGCCGCGTCGATAAAGGTGAGCGCACCTCGCCGCCGCCGTCCTTGCTCGATCTTGTCCTCCCAGATGGGCTCGAGATGGAACTCGATTTCAGGCCCATCGAGCATGTACAGGCCTCGCAGCCCGGTGCGGAGTGCGTAGCCCAGGGAGTAGCCCCAGCGTCTGTAGTCCCCCTCGTCGAGGTCTGAGGGCAAGGTGACCTCGATGCGTAGGGTCGTGGCCGGAGTCATCGTGGTGATCGCGGCGGGCCTTGGAGGTTCGCCGGCCCGCTCGCAGCCGGCCGCATGGCCGTACAACTCGGTTCCGCGGCCTTTTCTCGCCTTCTTGCGCCTTTTGTTGGCCGCGCTTCCTTCGCCGGGCACCGACAGGAGCCGACCGCAGCTCGGGCAGAGGTAGAAGCCGCGCCCGGCGTCATGGAGACAGGGCCGGCCCAGGCGCCGGTCCAGCTCCGTGGGCGGTTTCCACTCGTTGACCCAGCGCACCGACTCCTCTTCGCTCAGCACAGCGGCCCACCCCGTGGGCAGGCGCAAGCGGCTCCGGATCCGACCATCCCGCTGAGGGTGGCAACCGACGAGGGTGGCGATGAGTTCGTCGACTTTGTCCTGGTCGATCCGGCCCTGGATGTCGATGTACTCGGCCATCCGGCCGGCGAGTCCGGGCTCGCTCAGGCCAAAGGCGATGGCGTACAGGTGTCGGAGCACCACGTCCCGGTTGCCCAGGCCAATCCCGGCCTGACTTTGACACTTTTCCCGTTGAACTGCTGAAGATGTGGTCGTAACTACCTGAAACTCCGTTGAAGGAGAACCGGGGGGTGATTTGTAGTGCCCCACGAGAAATAGATGTTGGCAGCCCTCGATTTCCTTGTTATGTT
>JAJRTE010000088.1 GCA_024278455.1 Myxococcota bacterium | reverse complement strand
CGCCAGCCTTGAAGGTGTAGTAGGCAGCATTGAACAGCGCCCGGTCGCTGAGCTTGGAAGATGGGAACTCCTGGTAGAACGCAAAGAAGGCTTCGGCGACCTTGGCGTCATCGCCGCTCTTCTCCAACGCCTCGAGCTTCTTGAACGATGCCTGTTCGTAGATGTCGCGGAGATCCTTCTTGAACGCTTCCCTGAACTCCGGCTTGGCATGGAACAGCCTGGCATACTTGTCGAGCTGCTCCCAGTCCTTGAGCTGGTTGAACGAGTCCAGCACCAGGTTGGCTGCTGCTTCCGCCACGTCTGTCTTGGGGTATTTCTCCGTGATGGCGAGGAACCTCGGGGTAGACTCGTCGAACTGATTATGGTCGTAGTAGAGCCTGGCGGCTTCGTACATGATGGCCGGGGAATCCTGGTGATCGGGGAGGGCCCCGGCGAAGATGTCGCAGGCCTTGACCTTGCGTTGCTGCCAGGCCGTAAGCGGTTCGGGCTTCGGGATCGCGTCTCCTTTTCCCGCGGGCTCGGCCGCCGGTGCGGCGGCGGCCTCTCGCTTTTCGGCGGCCAACATCTTGTCGATAGCCAGCAAGAGCGAGTTGGCTGCGACCTGGAAGTACTTGCCCTTCGGGTCCATGCCGATCACGATCTCGTAGGCGTCGGCGGCAGCGTCGTACAGGCGAAGCGCGTAGAGGACTTCGGCGTAGCCGAACCGGATATCATAGGCGTACTTGCTGTTGGGAAAGAGCTTGAGGTACTTCTCGTAGCTCTCTCTTGCGAGATGGTAGGTTTTGGTCGATCCGGTCTTGCGGGCCTCCTTCTGGTAGTCCACCGCGACGTTTCTGAGGTGCCTGTCGATGAGTTTGTTGGCATCCTTGATGGCCTTGGGGTTGCTCGAGTTCGCGGCGGCCCAGGCCGAACCGGGTCCGTAGGTGGCGACGAGCTTGTCGATTTCTTCGATGGTCTTCTGTTTGTAGCCCCAGGTGAAGTAGGCGTTGATGATTTCTCCCTGGTAGGTTGGGGCCTTTGGCGACATGGGGTCTTCGTCTATCAGGCGCTGGTAGGTCTCGATGGCGAGCTGGTTCTTGCCCTGTTCGAAGTAGATGCTTGCCAGCCGCCTGAGCATGGCATAGAAGTGTTCCTTTTCTCCGAACTTGGAGAAGTAGGCGTATGCAGCCTCCATGTCCTGGGCTTCCGAGAAGAAGAGCACGAGGTCGCCGAGGGCCTCCTCGCGCAAAGAATTTCTCCCGGCCTCCGGGCCCTTGCTCGATTCGGCGATGACCTTTTTCATGGCCGCTACGGCCTTCTGGGGTTCGCCGAGGTTGTAGTAGCACCATCCAGCCTTGTATGTAGCGAACACGGCGGTCCTGGTATCCGTATAGGTTGCTGCCTTGCGGTAGTATTGGAGTGCCTTGAAGGCGTTGTTGTTGTTGAAGTAGTACTCTCCGAGCTGCACGTATGCGTCTGCGACGAACTCGCTCCTGGGGAATCGTTTGACGAGTGTATTGTAGTAGTCCAGGGCCTGTTGCTCTTCTCCCAGGTCCATGAGGTTGAAGGCCAGCTTGAAGTAGACCTCGTCCAGCCTGGCATAGTTGGGGTGGTCCTCGAGGATCTTGCGGTAGGTATCGATGGCCTGGCGGTTGTAGTTCCGGGACGTGGTGTGGTCCTCCTGCGGCTCTGGCTCCTTGCCCTCCTCGTCGGACGCCACCCAACGGTCGTAGCTGTCGAGATACTGCGTCATTTCGCTGAGATAGGCGTCCTTGGCCGTTTCCCAGTACAGTTCTGCGAGCCAGAGCAGGAGGTCGGCGTTCTGGTCTTTCACCTGTTCGGCGGCGTCGGCGCCCTGGGGCAGATCGGCCATGGCCTCACTCTCGGCCTCGGCCGCCTCTATCAGTCCTTTCGCGATTTCGATCTCTTCGGCTCGCTTCTGGCGGGCCAGTTCCTGGAACTTGCTCGGGTCTCGAGATTGCTCCATCTCGAGGTAGTAGTCCTTGGAACCGAGGATCCTGCGTTTGCGCCCGCGCTCGCCGTTCTCCTTGCGCTCGCCGGACTTGTCCTGGGCCTGGGCTTGCGCTGCGAGCCTCGGACCATCGATGAAGGTGACGCTCATGCCCAGCCCGACCAGGAGGCACAGCGACCGGAAGAAATGGGTGCGCATGCTCAAGAGAACCTCACAACGCAAGGCGTTCCAGGACGTTTCGGCTACTGGCTCGAGGCCTGTGCCCGGCATGACCCGTGCTCGGTGAAGCGATAGTAACCCAGCTCGTCCCGCCAGAATTCCCCGGTGAACGGCCAGAAGATATAGGTGGATTCCGTCGCGTAAGAGTGCTCGAGTTGTTCATACGTCTCAACGTATTCCGGGTTTCGGAATTTGTCTTCGTATCGCTCTTTCTGGGCCTTGACGACTTCCAGGTAGATGATCTCCGACTGGCGCAGGGAATACGACAGGTCGACTTCGACCTGGCTCAACTGGACCAGCAGGAACCGTCCTGCGTCCGCCTTCAGGCGAGCGGCGTCCTGCTTGAGGCTGTGGAGCAGCGTATTGCCCAGGGCAGTGCCCTTCCATTTCGTCCGCCCGCTGTCCAGCATATCCATCTCGGCACGTATCATCTGCAAGTGATGGTGGAGGTTCTGGAAATCACGCTGGGACTAGACCGATGCCATGACTTCCCTGGGAATGCCCAGGGCACGTCCGGGAGGCTCCGACCTGTACACGTCCGAATAGGCCCTCATCGCGGCCTCCATGGCTCGAGCATCGCGGTGGAAAGCAGCCATGTCGCCCTGGATGACCAGGCCGAATGTCTTGCGGAACGTCCGAATGCTGTCACGAACCGATTTCGTGTACGCCTGGTAGGCCTTGACGATTCGCTCCACGCGGTCGTATTCGCACAGGTTGAAATACACGAGAGCTTCCAGGATGTCCGCCTCCGGGAGGTAGGTCTTGCCAGCGAAGAACGGCGAATGGAGCGTGAGCAGCAGCCCGAGCGAAACATTGTAGTCCGATTGCCAGAAGTTGGCATAGGCCATTTCGTACAGCGCCTGAGGCCAGTAGCGGGAATCCCGTGGCACCAGGTCGTACAATAGTTCGGCCCGATCGAAATCCTGGACCTTGTAGTATATGCGGGCCATGTTCAGGACGGCCAGGTCCTGGATATCGCGAATCTCCTCGGGCTCGCCGACCAGTTGGCGGCCTTCGACCAGCTCGCGGAACGTCCGGACAGCTTTCCTGTTTTCTTGCATCCGGAACAAGGCCATGCCGGTGATGAACTGGGCCTTGGCATAGAACCTGCTATTTACCGACACGCCGTCGAGGGTATTGCGCGCGTCGGAGAAATCCTCGTTGAGATACTGGTTCAGCCCGATGAGGTAGAGCAGCGTGCTCCGCACCCTTCTCGGCAGGTCCGCCGTGGAAACACCCTCGAGAACCGACATGAACCCATCGTACTCCTTGAGAATGTCGCTCGTGCGGGTCAGCAGCGACAGGCAGCCGTTGTAGTGGGGGCTCGAGGGGCCTTCCTGTGCGACGCGGAGGAAAATCGTGTGGGCGGAATGGTAAAATCCGAGCTTGTAGAGGCTCTTGCCCAGGTAGTAGTAGATAGTGGATCGAACGGCGGCGTACCGGTCCTTGTTCGGCCCCGTGAGCAGGTCGTAGGCCATGGCGGCGGCGCTCGTGTACTTGCCCGTGTCGTAGCGGCGCTTGAGCTGCTTGACATCGGCTGGGAGGGGTTGGGACCTGGGTCTCGAACCGGACAGCGACCCTCGGGGCGAGGCAGGCCGAGTGGTCTTGGTGGAGGATGCCGGTGGCGGCTTGGGGGTGGGCGCGGGCTGCGGAACCGGCTCTGGAGCTACGGCGGGTGCAGGTCCGGGACGACTCTCCGCGCCCTGTTGTGCAGAAGACTCCTTCCGGGCGGTCTTCTGCAGAGCCTCGATCACGGCCTGGCTGACACCGGCACGTGTCAGTTCGATGATGTCGTTCGCGGTGAGGTGAAACACGGTGCCCGACGCCTCGATCGCCGAAATGATCACCGAATCGGCAACGCCGATGTTGCTCATGTTGACCACGTCTTCCAGCGTCAAGGCGGCTGCCTTCGGCACGATGAAAAGGCCGAGTCCCATCACCACTGCCCATGCAATGAACGTTCGTTTCATGTCCGTCCCGATTCGTTCTCGCACCACGGTTCGGTGCGAACTCAACGCCAGGTCGTTGGGAAGAAGAAGCTCAATCCTGTCTGGACGATGAAATAGTACTTCAGGCTCAGCAGTTCTTCGGCATAGGCCGGGTTGTCACCAGTGGTGACACTTTCGATGTAAAAGTACTCCCGCCCGTCGAGACGGATGGCCATCCACCTGTTGAAAGCGACCCGGAAGCCGAATCCGAAATCGGTGGCGAAGTGTGTCTGGTGAACCGTATCGGATACCATGGTATCGTCGGAGACGTCGGCGGCGAGGTCCATCGTCCTGACGAATCCGAAGCCCGACATGAAGTAGATGTCGAAGTTGACGATCTTTCTGGACATGAACGCGAACTTGCCGTACAGCGGGCTGTAGACGACCCCGGTGTGCCCATAGAAGCGCATCTTGGAACTTCGAGGTGTCACGGAAGCGGTCTCTTTCAGCTCGAGCGTCAAGTCCTTCAGGTCCAAGTCGTAGTTTGTGACCGGTGTTCCGAAGATGCTCCCTGCGATGTTGCTGATGAAGGGGGAATAGGCAAGCACGCCCTCGAAGGCGAACACTTCAGTGACGTGGTAGGTGCCGTTCAGCCCACCGACCCAGTGGTTGATGAAGGGATCGATGGTTTCTCCCCCGGCGAACGCGGTCAACTCGAACCGGTGGGCCTTGAGGAAATTCTTCCGCTGGATCGTCTTGATGAGCTGGCCCTCTTCGTATGAACGGATCCTTGCCGGGGCCACCGGGCTCTGCTCCGGCGATACCTCCCCGGCCACTACCGTTCCCGGTGCAAGCACCGTATCCACTCCCGACACGAGGATAAGTGCAACCACGACGGGAATCTTGGTTCGGCTGTGGCTAGACATACACTTCCTCTGGGTACGGACGTTCACTGCCGCGGCCAGAAGCTGCTCAGACCGACTGCCAGAATGAACGAGTTCCTGAACACACTCTTCAAGGGATACCTGGTCACGCCGTTCTCCACATAGGGATTCGAGTAGTCCACAACGTCGCTGTCGATGTAGCCGTAAAGCCTCGCATCGGTCCGCAGCGTCAACCAGCGCGTCAGGAAGAACCTGATGGACAACCCCAGGCTGCCAGATGCGAAACTCTCCGTCACCCGGGGCGCCAGCGGGCCGGTGATCTCCGCGTGCCCGTACTCGTCGAAACCCGTGACCTGGTAGTGATCCATGTGGATACGCAACAATGCCGCGCCCCCCACGACAGAGATGTCGAAATTCTGCACGTAGTAGCTGACCAGATTGATCTTCCCGTAGACCGGCGAAAACCCGATACCTATCGAGGCCACCATGGACTCTTCGGGAACGACAGGGATCTCATCCCCCACTTCGACACGTTCGGCGAGCTGCCTGGTCAGACTCTTCAGGTCGTCATAGGTCTCCCTCGGGAACGAGGGAAAGAAATCCACGACACCCTCCAGGAAAAACGACTCGCTGGCGTGGTAGGAAACGCCGATGCCCGAAAGCACGAGGAACCGATTGGCATAGCTGTTGTTGAGAACGCCTGCATAGAAATGCGGAAATACCTCCCACCGGTTGTCCTTCACGAAGAACTTCGCTTGAACCGCGCCCATGGGTTTTCGGCGAGACTCGGAAGAGACCTCGGTGGACGTGAGGCCCTCCGCCTCTTCCCCCTGATCGGTCACCTGGCCAGACGCCGATGGGTGGAAGTAGACGACAATGAACAGAAAACCCAGGGATAGGCCCCAGGTCGAACGATTGACTCGTCTCACCCTGAGAACTCCTGAGCTACCAGCATTGGTACCTCTGCGGCCGGCCGGCTGCCATGGCGCGAACCGCTCGGAAGGGACCCCGCGGAGCCTCCAAGGGCAACCCATGAAGGGCCTCTCGTCCCGACCTTCGCGCGACGCTCATAACGTCCTGCCGTTCCTACCGGTTTCCGGTGCGCACTCGAGTAGCTTGCCCCAAGGTTTTTATCCGCTCGCCCGCCCTTTGTCAAGGTCTTATGGTCACTATTTTGTTGACACAGGCGTATCTCACCCGGTTTACTGTCCTCGAAATGGTTCGACAGGAGCTGGCAACGATGCGTATCGGAAACGCAAGTACGAGAATCCCCCTGCTACTGACTATCCTTGCCGCCCTGGCACTCCCGGCAGTGTCCGCGGCGGGGAGCAAAGGCAAGTCCGCCAGAAGCGGCGTCCTGGTTTCCGTGGACCGGCGCGCCTACCCGGCCGGCATCCCCGTCAACATCAAGGTCACGAACGCCACACGCCACCCCATCTACCTCCCCGGGTGCGCCAGCTATACGCTCGAGCAGTTCGACGATCGCATAGATGGGTTCGTTCCCCTCGCGCCCCGGCGGTGCTAGTGGGAAAACAACGCCGTCGTCGTGCCGCCGGGCGAACGGACGTTCACCTTCAAACCCCCTCCCCGCGACAGCCGGGCCATCCTCCGTGCCGTGTTGACCTACGGCGTCGGGTGCCGCGGTGACGTGCCCCTGAGCCGGGCGCGCTGCTCCAAAGTGAAGACGTCCTATTCGCGCTCGTTCGTCGTCCTTCAGGCCCCCGAGAAATGAAGGCTCGAGGATCCGCTCCTCGCACAGCCATGATCCCCTTCGTCCGACCCTGGATGGCACCGTTGCTTCCCCTGGCACTCGTGCTGGTACCGGCTCTTCGCGGCAGGATCTGGTTCCACCAGGACCTTGCACACTACTTCTACGGACTGAGAGGTCTTTTGGCGAACACCTGGCGTTCCGGGGGGGGCCCGGGGTGGACGCCGTTCGTTTCCTGCGGCATGCCCCTCCTGGCGGACATCCAGCTTGCGCCATTCTATCCACCCAATCTGCTGTTCTACCTGATGGCGCCCGGACCGGCCTTCAATGGCTACTTCCTGTTTCACTTCCTCGCCGGCACATACCTCGCCTGGCGCTTCTTCCGCCGGCTGGGGTGCTCCCCTTGGCCGGCCGCCTTCGGCACACTGGTTTTTCTCTGGGGCGGGTTCTTCTGGGTACACCTGCACCATCCGACGTTTCTTGCTGCCGGTATCTGGCTTCCAGGCATGCTCGAGGCGTGGAACGATGTGATCGATCCGCGGGACGGACAGCCCAGGGCCTGGCCAAGGTTGGGCTTCATGGTTGCCATGGCCGCTCTCGCCGGCGGCAGCCCCCAGATCCTCATCTACGAATTGCTCGTCCTCGCGGCCTACGCCACGTTTTCAGCCATGCGGGCTCGCGGCAGCGCACGGAGGACCGGTCACGGCCACCGCTGGCGAGTGCCGGTACTCACCGGTGCGGCAGCCGTTGCCGCCGGGCTGGGGTGCGCCAGCATCCAGTTCCTGCCGGCTTTCTTTGCTGCTCGAGAGAAGTACCGGCACGTGCTGCCCCCGATGGACTATTCGACACAGTTCTCGCTGTCGCCCCTGGCCTGTGCTCGTGTCCTGGTGCCGAACGTGTTCGGCAACGACTTCTACCCCTTCGCGGGTCATGGATACCAGGGGCCGTCCACCTACTGGGAGTCCTGGTTCTACGCCGGCGTCCTGACCGTGCCACTCGCTGCGTTCGCCATGAGACGCCGGGGGCGGCGGGGCTTCTTTTCCTGGCTGCTGGGTTTCGGCTTCCTGGCAAGCCTGGGCAAACTGGGCGGCGTTCACGGGCTCCTGGCTTGGTTCCTCCCCTTCTACGACCAGTTTCGGGCGCCCTCCCGCTGGATGATGATCGTCGGTTTCGCCGCCGCCGCGCTTGCTGCCATGGGACTCGAGCAGGTGCTGCGATCCGCCCGCGGCGAGGGTCCGGAAAGACCAGCTCTCGAACGACGCGCCATCGACGATTCCGCGCGCGTCGTGGGGGATGCCGGCCTCCTCACCGGCCTGCCACGTCTTGCGCTGATCACCCTGGTGGTCGGCGTGGAGATCTGGGCGGTGTGCGCGATGATCATCTTCTGGCGGGATGTGCCGCTTCACCCTGTTGCCATCGTGGGGTGGCTGCTCGGGCTGGGCAACCTCGTCGCTGCTTGGGCCTACCTGCGTTGGGCCTCGAGGGCGAGCCGCGCAGGGCGAAGTGCTCAAGCCGACTGGTTGGGGCCAGTGGCTGTCGGGTTGCTCCTCCTGGACCTGCTTCCGATTCTGGCCTCCTACAACCACACCGTCCCGGCCGAGGTGGCTCTGCGGGTTCCTGAACTGGTGAAGGAGATTCGCGCGGCGGCGGGACACGGGCGGGTGCTCGTGGACCGAAGTGGCCCCCTGTACTTGCTGAACGGAGGAAACGAGTTCGGATACCGCGGGGTGCGGGGATACAATCCCATGAATCCCGCCAGGCTGACCCGGTTCCTCGAGGCTGCCGACCACAGCGGTCCCAGGGAAGGCGGCATCTCCGCTCTCGTCAACAAGGTCACCAGCCCCATGCTCGACGCCACCGCGGCTCGCCTCCTCGTGACACGCAAGGCTCGCCCCGCCCGGTGGTTGAAGGAAGTCTACCGGGACCCGGTGCGCCGCGTGCGGGTGTACGAGAACACTCGAGCGCTGCCTCGAGCCTTCCTTGCCGACCAGGTGGTCGTTGCAGGAGACCCGGAACGGGTGCTTGCGCTTTCTCGAGACGCGCTGGAGGCCTTTGCGACGAGACGCCACGCGGACGTGACGACCCGGGGGGGTGAGCCGGTGGCAGGAGAGATCGCGCAACGCCCTCAGAGTCCGGTCGTGATCCTCGAGACGGACGCACCTCCCGCCATTCACCTGTCTCCAGGTGCAGCGGCTGCGTCCTCGCTCGACTGGCGCCGGGACGAAGCCGACGAGGTCATTCTCGAGGTACGCGCTGCCAGCCCCGTGATGGTGGTACTGGCAGACACGTTCTCTGCTGGATGGAGCGCCACGGTCGATGGGAAGCCCGTGCCCATCTTCCCGGCCTATCACGCCTTCCGGGCCGTGCCGGTGGAGACGGCGGGCATCCACGAGGTGCGGTTTCGGTACGAGACGCCCGGGCTGAAGACCGGGGCGATCGTATCCTCGTTGTTCGTCCTGGTACTCTGTGGCGGTTGGGCGGGCGACTGGGCGCGGCGGGCTCGGGCCCGGTGAGGCTGTTCGCTGTTCGCCTGTCCGCGCGCCGATGTCGGCATGGCCCGTGCCCCACCGAGGAGCAGCCGACTAGATGTTCACCTTGTGGTCCGGCATGAGACAATGGTACATCAAGAACATGGGTCCACGACCGCCGGCCGGCTCGCGCGGTCTGCGCGGAGACCGCTCTCGGTGGTTCCATGCATGGAGACAGGGGATCGTGAGCAAAGAAAACGGCGTCTCCGACAGTGCAGGCTCGCCCAAGGGTGCGGTGCACGCCTTCACCGCGTCCCCTACGGCCGGCAACGGGGAGCGTAGAGATCCTCGAGGCCTGTTGCCGGTCCTGATCGAGGCCTTGGCCCAACCGACCGCGGGCTGTCTCTACCTGGTCGAACTGGACCCCACGCGGGGCCCCCGTATCGTGTGGCAGAAAGGCACCTGCGGCCGTGACATCGCCTGGGGCACGTCCCATCACAACGGGACATCCGAATGGCGAGACGTCGTTCTGGAAGAGGACCGGCCACGCATCGACGCCCACTGGGAAGCACTGCTACGCGGCGAGATCTCCAGTTGCGCGTTTCGCGTCCGTACACCGGACGGGTCCGTTCACTGGCTCCGGAATGACGGGTGGCCACAACGAGAGTCTCCGGACCAAACCGTCGTCCGGGTCTACGGCGTTGCTCGAGACATCACCCTGGCGAGGCGAGCCCTGGAGGAGGCGCGAGCGAGTGCTGCCGGGTGCCAGGAACTGTTTGCGACCATCGACGAGGGGGTATGGCGGTTTCGGCACGATCGAGAGGGCAACTACCACGTCGTGGACCTGAACCCGGCCGCGGAACGCATGGAGAAAGTCACGCGGGAGCAGGCCATCGGGCGAACCCTGGAAAGTGCCCTACCGGACCGGGCGGAAGAGCTTGCAAAGGTGTTCCGTGAGGTGGAAACGACGCAAGTGCCTCACTACCTGCCAGCGTCCTACTACACCAACTCCCGGGTGTCTGGCTGGCGTGACGGGAAGGTCTACCATCTTCCCTCGCGACAGATCATGCTGGTCTACCGGGACATTACGGAACGGGTCATGGCAGAGCAAGAACTCTCGGAACTCGAGGAGCGACTGGCGATCGCGTGCCAGGGCCAATCGCTGGGCAAGCTTGCGGGCGCCGTGGCCCACGACTTCAACAACAAGCTCGCGCCGATCCTGGGATACACGCAACTGTTGCAGGAGGAACTGGGGCGTTCCCATCCGCTGTACGACGACCTCGTCGAAGTCGAAGCAGCGGCGGTACAAGCGAAGGATCTGGCCCGCCAGCTTCTCGACTTCAGCCGCCGACAACTTCTCGACCTTCGCAGGATGGACCTGTCCCGAACCGTCCGGGAATGGAAGAAGATGATCACCAGGTTGCTTCGCGAGGACGTGGAACTGGTGGTGGACGCCGGCCCCCCTGCATGGATTCGAGCGGACGCCACCCGGATCCGCCAGTTGCTCCTCGATTTTGCGGTGACCGCCAACCACGCGCTCGCGCGCGGAGGCACCCTCTGTCTCGCCATCGACGTGGTGCGACAGGATACTGGGCAGGAACGTGGCCACGGGCAGTGCGACGTCGTCCGGCTGCGAGCGCGCTTCGCCGGGAGCGAGATCCATCACGAACATCTGGCGCTGGAGCCGTTCCGAACGGGGAGACCGGGCGGCCCGGCCATGCTGCCCGTCCTGAACCTCGGCGCGATCCAGGAGATCATTCGGCAGCACGAGGGGCAGATGTTCAAATCATTCTCGAGCGCGACGGAGGTGGTCTTCGAGATTCGCCTCGTTGCCGAAAAGCCCGCGCCAGCAACCTCCCAACCGGACATCCTGGGTCCGGGTGTACGCCGCTGCGAGACGATCCTGCTCATCGAAGACGCGACTCCTGTGCGAGACATGGCAAAGAGGATCCTCGAAATGGCGGGCTACGTGGTCGTCGACGCTCCGGACGCCGAGACGGCCATCGAAATCGCCGAGGAATACGAGGGCAGCCCCATCCACCTGCTGCTCGCGGACGTCGTGCTGCCGCTGGGTGACGGCAAGTCACTGGGCGACCGGCTCCAGGCGCTACGGCCCGGCCTGAAGATCCTGTACACGTCCGGGCACCCCAGGGAGATGCTGGACCGGTTGGGCATCGTCGAGCACGAGGTCAATTTCCTGCCCAAGCCCTTCTCCGCGAAAGGTCTTCTGAGAGCCGTGCGGCGCGCCCTCGAGGAATGATGGACCACGCATCGACGAAAGACCATGCCCCACGCGGGTTGCCAACCCACCCGCCAGGCCGGGAACCGTGATCGCTTCCCCGGTATCGCACGGCAGGACGGAGAGCTGCCGGTTGCTCGAGGACCAGCCTAGTCGGCGCGGGTGAGAATCGCGGACACGAGGGTCTTGTCGTTGCCGCCCATGTTGATGAACATGCCGTAGGGCCGGCTGTCGGAGATCGCCACCTGGCAATCTCCGGCCTTGCCGGTAAGCTGCTGTACCAGATCGGCACACTGCCGAACGCCGGTGGCCCCGGTCGGATGACCGAATCCGACGAGTCCGCCGGTGACGTTGGTCGGCGTCGAACCATCGGGGCGGGTGTTGCCGTCGAGCACGAACTGCGCCCCCTTGCCCGGTTCCGCGAACCCGATGGCCTCGAGCGCCAACAACCCGGTGATGGTGAAGCAGTCATGCAGCTCGAGCACGCCGATTTCCCCAGGGGTCGCGCCGGCAGCTTCCAGCGCCCGGGCGGCCACCGCCTCGGTCGTGTCCAGCCGGCAGAGGTCTTCCGGGTCCTGCGTGATGTCGCCCTCGGCATGCGCAATGGAGACGAACGTGGCCGTGTCCTTCCTGTCGATCCCGATTTTTTTCAGGCCTTCCTCGCTGGCCACGACGAACGCTGACGCGCCGTCGGTGACCTTCGAGCAGTCGTAGGTGGTCAGGTGCGGGAGGAACTTCTGCCGCTTCGGGTCGGTCATTCCGGTCGCGCGGAGATCCGGATTGGTGTTGTGGTGCTCCTGGGCGTTGGGATTGCGGCGCGCGTTCTCCACGGCCAGGGCGTACCATTCCGCCATTCCCCGGCGGACATATTCCATCCCGTACCGCTCGTAAGCCGCGCCGGCACGCTCGGAGAAAAGGTTCGGGAAGAAGAAGGCATGGCCGGACTTCCGTTCGCGGCTGAAGTGTCCAGCGCCAGCGAGGATATCGGCACCATAGACGGCCTTGACCGTGTTCTGGACCTCCACGCCCATCACGAGCACGGCGTCGGCCTGGCCGGAGAGGACGGCCTTCACGGCCGTGGCCACGGCCAGCCCACCGGAACCACAGGCACCCTCGACGCGGGTACACGGTTTGTGCCTGAGGGAGGGATGGACCGCGGGCAAGAAGGCCCCCAGGTGTCCCTGGTTGTTGAATCGCGCAGCCATGAAGTTACCAATGACACCTTCGTCCAGGGCCTCGGGGTTGGGCACCTGCTCGAGGCAGCCCTTGCCGGCCTCGAAGATGTAGTGCTCGATCCCGGGACGCGGCTTCTTGGGATGGAACTCCTTCCGGCCGGGACCCAGGAACAGGGTGTGGAACGGGGCACAGGCGTAGACAGGTTTGCGAAGCTTCTTCATGATGTCACTCCTCACACATAATCGTTGATCGGGCCGTAGAGGTGGAAGAATCCGTTCATCAGCACCCCGTTGACATCTTCGGCACTCGCCGCCCCACCATCGGCGACCAGTTTTTCACCGATGGCCTTGGAGGCTTTCAGGTACTCGGCGGCCAGCCTGGCGCCCTGGGTTTCCCCCCTCACGACCGCTTCGAAGTGACGCTCGAGGTACGCCTTGCGATCCGGCGCTCGCACCAAGGTCTTCCATCCCCTGTAACCATCCGGCAGGGGACCGAGTTCTTCGTCACAGGTCTTGCACCATCCCTCGTGGTCGAAGGGCACGTATTCTCCCCTGGCGAGGTCGTACACGGCCGATGGCCGTCCCTTGGTATAGCCGAGGATACCGTCCTTCTGGGAGCCATCGTGCTTCTGGCCACCCAGGATACCCTTCTCGAACAAGGTATCGATGAACGCGCTGTGCAGTCCCTGACCCGGAAGGTAGCGATCCATCACCTCGAGGATGAACTTGAACACGTCCACCCCGACGTAGTCGATCAACTGGAAGATCCCCATCGGCCGAATGAGCCAGTCCTGGCTCACGCGATTGACCTTGTAGATGGCCGGCGCATGGTCCCCACCCTTGCGAAGCGCCTCCATGGCAGCGATGGCGTGCAGTCCGTCCCGCATGAAATGGCCGTTGCCGATGAAGCCGGCCACATCGGCGGAATGGAAGATTTTCTTGCCGAGGCGATGGCAGAGTTCCTCTCCAGCGGCCTTCAGGCCGGGGTCGGTTTCGTCCGTGGTGATGTACTCGATCAGCTTCTGGACCGCGGGAGGGTTGTAGAAATGGTACCCGACGATACGGGAAGGTATCTCGAGCCGCTTACCCAGGACCGAGATCGGGATCGAGGAGGTGTTGGTGAGGTACCAGGCGTCCGGGTGGGCGACTTTCCTGACCTCGGAAAGCAGCTTGACCTTCAGGTCCTCGTTCTCGTTGACCGCCTCGAAGACGAGGGTCGCCCCGGCGGCAGCGCTCAGCGTGGTCGCGGGCCGGAGCTGGGTCAGGGCGTCCATGACGAACTCGTCGATGATGTCCCCGTTTTCGACCAGATCGGTCCGGGCCTGGTAGACTTCACGAAGCCACGCCACCTTTTTCTCGCCCGCTTTTTTCAACTGGGTCCGAAGGTAGGACATCAGACCCTCGAGGACCGTGTGGTTGACGTCGATCAGCGTGAGGCTGTAGGTCTTGCCTTCGCCCTCGGGTGACAGCTTGAGCCGCGCCAGTTCGTTGACGAGAAGCAACGCGATACCGCTCCCCATCTTTCCCGCAGCACCCACAATGGCCACGTTTTCGAGTCGTTGCGTGAGATCCATGAACTGTTTCCTCCTTGTGTCGGTGCAGGTCGTCACCAAAGTCCCGCTAGCATAGCAAACGGGACCACGGTTTCCAAGGGAATCCGGCCGGCCAGCGGGGTATCGCGCTGGAGGGCCGGCAGGCCTTCGAAACCACCCTGCCATGCTGTCGAAACTGGTGAAGGAACTCGAGGATGTCGCGGCACGGTCTTCCCGGGGGAAGGTCTGAGGAGACACCCGGGGTGAGCTTTCGACCAACGGCGTGGCCGGGAAGGACTACTGCCGCGATCGCCGCCGCAGGAACAACACCAACCCTGCGATGCCGAAGCCGGCGAAGGCCCCGGTTCCGGCCGGCGCCTCCCCCGCATAGCCATTTCTCTGGTCGCAGGCCCCGGAAGCGTCCTCGTCCACCTCACCGTCGCAGTCGTTGTCGATACCGTCCTTGTCGTCAACCTCGTATGAGGGGTTGGCTCGAGGCTCGTTGTCGTCGCAATCGCCATCGAGCGGGGTGTAGCCATCGCCATCCAGGTCGAACCAACGCTTCACCTGGCTCGCGACAACGACCTCTCCAGCATCCGTTCCCCCCAGATCGCTTCCCGGAACACCGATCAACACGTCGGCGTAACCATCGTCATCCAGGTCGCCAGCACCCTGCGCGTCGATCGCGCCGACATGATCGCCCGCGGCTCCACCCTGCAGCTCGATATCGGCGACCGACACGTTGATGGCGGTGCCCCAGCCGCTGCTGCGCCCCAGGAAGACATAGGCGGCGCCGGAGTCCTCTCCCCCGGCATCGGAGCTGTCGGCAAGAATGAACGCCTCGGCGATCCCGTCTCCGGTCACATCGACCAGGGAGATTTCGCCTCCATGCCCGATCTGTTCACCCGGAACGCTGCCGAAGAACGAGAAGGCCAGGTCATCTTCGGCCAGTACCGTCGCGGCCAAAGGCCAGCCCAACCGGCGGCCCGGTATCAGGTACACCCTGCCCGAATCCGGACCGTTGTAGTCGCTGCCGGGTGCCCCGATGAAGATGTCCGCCATGCCGTCGCCGTTCAGATCTCCGCCACCGGCCACGGACGACCCGAACAAGTCTCCCGCCGCACCGCCCCGATATCGCACGCCGGCCACGAGACTGATGGAGGTCTCGCCCGTGGCGTACTCGCCGCCGAACATGAGGTACGCCATGCCCGCATCCGCACCTCCTTCGTCACGACTGGGGGCCGTGACCATCCAATCGGCGATCCCGTCACCATCGATGTCTCCGAGACCCGCGAGGACGGACCCGAGAGCGTCGCTGTTTCCATCTCCGCGGTACAAGGCGTCGGCCGTGATGAGCGTGCGGGTCGACCAGCCGAAGCTGTTGCCGAGAAACAGGTAGACCGCGCCTCGATCACGCGCGTTCGCATCCAGATCGTAGCCGGGCGAACTCAACACCATGTCCTCGAGCCCGTCACCATTGATGTCGCCGGGCAAGAGCACGCCTCCTCCGCCCAGCAACTGGTCGGCCTGGTCTCCTTCGATCACGAGATCCGCCGCCCCAGCGGTGACACCCGTCCAGTCGGTCCTTCCGAAAAACACCAGGATCCGCCCCCGGTTCCCGTTCCAGCCCGGCGCAGCCACAAGCATGTCGCCAAGGCCGTCCCCGTTCAGGTCCCTGCCGCCCGCCATCTGCTCTCCAAGCCGCTCCCCAGCCTCGCCGGTGAGAATCACCGTCGCATCCGACACCGGTATCCCCCTGGCCCCAGGCAGGCCCGCGTTCAAAAACAGGTAGACACGGCCGCTGTCGGCTCCGTTCGCACCGTTGTACGGCGACCCGATGGCGAAATCGACAGCGCCGCTCCCGTCGATGTCTCCCAGCACTGTGCCCCGGGCGACCATCTCACCCGCGGTTTCGGCAACATAGCTGGATCCGAATGCATCGAATCCATCCACCTCTGTAGCACTCGCCGCGCTGGACACCAGCGCGCACAGCGCAGCGCCGAGCCACCACGACCTTCCCGGACACGCACGATTCAGTGTCATTGGGCACCTCCTGGAAACCATTGCTCCACGAACGACTTCGAGCACATTGTCGAAGCAGAATCCCAGAGTGTCAAGCCTGTCATTCCTGTCGGGGCGGTGGTGCGTCGAGGCCCGGCAGCGGCGGACCCCAGCACCTTCCCGCCGTAACAGACAGGCATCAATCGGACGTTTTCCCTGGCCGAACCGGAAACGGCTTGTCCTGACAGCGAACAGGGCGGCGGTGGGGCGATTGTCGCATCCTTCGATTCCAGGACGCGGCGGTCGTTTTTGCTGTTTCCTCCGGAGTCGTTCCGGCGGCGCTTCCGGCATTGCGAAAGCCGGGTACTGCTTTTTTTTTTGCGGATACGAATTTGGAGTGAAGTTATTCGCCCGGCGTGACGTTGACATGGCAAGAGAGCCGAGGAAAACGCGGCCGGCTGACGAGTCGGAGAATGCCTGCTAGGCGCTGGAGCGCCCACGACGAACCGCCGGGACCGCGCCCCCCACCCAGGTTGGAGACGCAAGTGGAGACGAACCCATGATCATCAATTCGATGGCCCTGTTCAGTGGCTTCACATTGGTGCTGTCCGCCGCACTGCTCGCGGAGCAACAGATGGCAGTCAGGCGCAACGGGTCGACTGACGGCCCCGGTCCGCTTCCGGCCGCGTCTGTTGCGGGCCGAATCGCGTACCTGTCCGCCCCCGTCGCGGTGGCGGACACCGGGATCGGGGGCGACGGCTTCGCCCACGTCTCGTCAGGCGACAGCAGCCCATGGCAAGTGGTCTTCGCCGGCACCAGGAGTGAGACGGATGCGGGCTCTCCGGCTGCCCTCCTGGAAGCGGTCAGGATGCAACGTCCGATTGCAGTTCGCGTCCCCACTTTCCACGGATACGTCTTCGCCCAGTGCCTCGATGCCTACGAGACCACGCAAAACGAAGTGGGCTGTGAAGTGGAATTCTGGTGCGACGGTCCCTCGCAAGTGATGATCCCCGCGCGCCACAAGCACATCGCGGTGATCCGCAGCAGCGGGGAGGTGCAACAAGCGGTAGCTGTCCACAACGAGCGTGACGAAGAACGCATCGTGCAGGTCGGCTACACGGCCGACCCCCTCACCTGGTATGCGGAATAGTAGGCCACGACTCGGCACTTCCAACCCGTCACGCTATTTGGGCGACCCCGGCACGTACACAGGCAGACCACGTTCCCGGATGAGCTTGCGCACGGTCTCCAACAACGCCGGCGCTTTCTCGTGGTCCACGCTGGCTTGCCAAAGGAGTGCTCGAGCGGCCTCCCTCCCCCTGTCAGTATGGAGAAAGCGCTCGGCGGCCCTGGCGAAAAGGTCGGCGGCGCGGTGTCGACGACCGTCTTTCGCGGCGGCCAGACCTCTCACGAAGGGCACGCAGCCGGCCAGGGTCGGCAAGCCTCGAGCCACCCGGGCAGCCCGCGCGATGGCCCTCCCGCGCTTGAGACGCGAGCCTGTGGCGAACGCGACGACTTCCGCACGGAACACCAGGATCTCCGCGATCTTGTCTCCCACCATCTCCTCTTTGGCGATGATACGACAGGCCTGGTCCATGTCCGACAAGGCGGCCTGCAGCCTTCCTTGCAGATAACGCGACCACCCCCGGTATGCGATGGCACGGACGCGGCTCCGGATGTGCAGCGTAGGCAGAGCCAATGCCCGCTCGAGCTGCCCCTGTGCCTCCTTGAACCGGCCCAGTTCGGCCAGGCTCAGGCCATCGGCGACGAGTGCCTCGCCCAGGTACAGGTTGGGCTCTCTGGCGTGCCCGAGTTTCATGATGCGGCGATGCAGTCCGATGGCTCGATGATGGTAGCCGCGAATCCGCCAGATGTTGGCCAGGTTCATCAGAGCGACGCCCTCTTCCCACACGTCTCCGATTGCCTGACTGACGGCCAGGCCTTTCAACTGCATGGCCTCCGCCTGGTCCCAGTCGGCGGCGAGCCTCGCGGTGGCACCGACAAGGGCGTAGGTCGAGGTGGCACGCATCTGGATTCGGATGGCTTCATCCGGCTCCCGGTTCAGCCACTCGATGGCGGCGTCCGCGTAGCGTCGAGCCAATCCGAACCAGCTCAAGTTGGCGTAGAGGAAGGCGACAGCGGCGTAGGCCCTGGCGATTCTGGGTGGTTCACCGAGCCTGCGTGCTACCTGCACCATGCGAAACACGGCCTCGATGACCTTGCGACTCCCCTCGTAGAAATAGGCAATGCCCATGACGGCGTGGACCTGGTCGATTTCCACGTAGCGGTCCCTGTCCGCGGGCCGAACGGGTTCTCCAGGACTGGTTGGAGGCCCGAACCAAAGATCCTTGAGCACACGAAGGGCGAGCGGCATGGCGACGCCCCACAGGTTCCATCCTCGCCTTGCCCTGAGCAGCAACAAGGCTTCGTTGAAGCACCTTAGGGCGTTGGGGATATCGTCACCACGGCAGCGGGCCTCGCCTTCCTTTCGGAGGCAACGCACGACGCTGAGCCAGTCGGAAGCAATCCCGCGCACTTTTCGAAACAGGGATTCCGCTTTTCGATACGCCCCGGTGCGGAAATAGGCGTCGCCAAGCGCCTCCAGGATCTGGGCGCGGGAGACGCCTTCCGGCAAAGGCAACCACTGCTCGTCGGCCAGCTCGAGCGCCCGTTCATACCCTCGTATGACCTGTTCGTTGGCGTAAGTGTCGAAGGCCTGCCTGGCTGCCTCGATGTGGTATCGCACGGCCCTGGGGTAGTCACGTCCCAGTTCGAAGTGGTGCGCGAGCACGCCCGGACTGACCCGTTCTCCCGATGTCTCGAGGTAGGTGCCAATGCGCCTGTGGAGTTCCTCCAGTTGGCCCTGCGTCATCGTGCTGTAGATGACCTCCCGGCTGAGCACGTGCCGGAATTCGTAGAAGGGCTCAGGGTGGGCTTCGCTGACTGTCATGATCCGGGTATCGATGAGGACCTTGAGCTGCGCCGCGAGAAACACCGAATCCATGCCTTCCTTGAACCCGGCGGCCAGCGTGGGGAGGGTGAAACGGTTGCCGACCACCGCCGCGACCTTCGCGACGGCACGCACGGCCTCGGGCAATTCGTCGATACGACTTTGCAGGAGGGAACGCAGGGAATCGGGCACATCGAGCGCGTCGGGGGAGACCGGCTCCACCCGGGTAGGTGTGCGTCGCAGGTGGCCGGCACGCTTGAGCGTGTGCAACAACTCCTCGGCGAACAAGGGATTGCCCTGGGACTTCTCCCAGACGAGATTGTGCACGGCTTCCGGGACTTCATGGCCGACCAACTGGGTCACCAAGCTCTGGATCCTCGGTCGATCGAGCGGTGAGAGGACGATACGCATCGACACGGGGAGCGGGTCATCAGGGAGCGAAAAGGATGTCCGGGTCAACACGAGCACCAAGATGGGAACGTCTCCGAGCCTGGACACGAGCCGCCGCAGCATGGCGGCGGAAGCGCTGTCCGCGTCATGGAAATCCTCGAGGACCACCATGATGGGCATGCGTCGGGCCCTGTGCAGCAGCACCTCGGTCACCATGTCCTGGAGCTTGAGTTCGCGAGTGCCCCGCTCGACACGGGACACCACGTCGCCCGGCGGGAAGGTGGTTCCCAGGACCGTATTCAGGAGGCTCAACCAGGGAACGAACTCCGGATCGACTTCCCGAAACGCTGCCTCGACCCGTTGCTCGATCCCGCGCTTCTCTCCCTCGAACAGGTCGAGGAGCGGGCCTTGCCAATGCCCGTAGGGAATCCCCACGAGCGGGCGGGAGGAATGCTCGAGCACTTCACCGAAATCGAACACCTTGCTGGCGACGAACTCGGCGAGACGGGTCTTCCCCAATCCCATCTCGCCCTCGATGACGACGATACCGCCCTGGCCCTTCTGGAGCTTCTGAACGGCTTCCACCAGGCGAATGACATCGGCCTCCCGGCCTATCAGGAGGTCTCCCCTGTCTGGCAGCTCGATCACCTCCGAGTCGACACTCCAGGTCGACTGGTGGACGGAGAGAAGCGGCCACACTCGAGTCTCCGATGCACGGCCCTTCAACCGCTCGTTTCGCGGCTGGCCGTATTGCCAGTCAGGCGCCCGATCACGCACGCGGTCTGCCACGAGAATCTCGCCGGGACGCGCTGCGCTCATCAAGCGGGACGCGACGTTGACAGCGTCTCCCATCACCGTGTAGTCGTAGCGCCACCTGGACCCGACGCCGCCGGCATAGACCAGGCCTGCATTGATGCCGATCTGTGACATTCTCAGCTCCCCATCCACTGCGAGATGATCACGCAGCTCGAGAGCGCATGCCATGGCGGCCTCCTCGGCCCTCTCGAGGGCGCGGGGCGCGCCGAACAGCCCCATGACGAGGTTGCCCTTGTCCGCCTGCTCCACCTTGTCGACGGTGCCGTTATGGGCCGCGATGTGCTCGAAGAC
This sequence comes from Myxococcota bacterium, assembly GCA_024278455.1. GTDB lineage: Bacteria > Myxococcota_A > UBA796 > JAJRTE01 > JAJRTE01 > JAJRTE01. The sequence continues at coordinate 7,257 of JAJRTE010000088.1, read as the reverse complement.
CTCGGCCATGAAGGATTGCAGGGCCGGACCGAAACCGGGGGCGTCCACGTGGCGCCCTTCGAACCGTGCGAACAGCACCAGCACCGACCGGTGCTCCGCGACCAGGTCGGAGAGCCCCAGCATGAGCCGTTCGTGGATGACCTCGGGGACGAAGCGGGCAATGCGCTCCATCGGGGGCTGGTCCTCAGGATTGAACGTGCGGTGCTTGCGGACCGGAATGGGCCCAGGGACCCGCTTGAGCAACGCCGGGAGGACCACCATGTAGCCGTCGGGGCCGTCCATGGTGGTCACATCCGGCGGAAGGGCGGACATCATGGCTCGAGGCACCAGCAGCTCCATGGGACCACAGAGCGACGATGCGGCCGCCGCCTCCATGACCGGGTTGCCAGCGAGGAAGTATCTCAATTCCTTGGTCTTGGACCCAATGGCGGCTGCGTAGACCGACCCGGCACTGACGCCGACCTTGACGCGCAACGGAAAGTCGATCCCGCCGACAACCTCGGGCGGGTGCCGGTAGGCGGTGCGAATCAGGTCGAGACCGCACCGGACCGCGGCACGAAATGCCGCATCGACCGATGCGGCGGGAATCACGGCCGTGATGGCGTCGCCATTGAAGTGGGCGACGTATCCGCCGGCTCCTTCGACGCCATCGACCAGCCACTCGTAGGAACGATTGAGAATGTCGGTCAACTGCTCGGTTCCGGCAGGCCCGGAGCGGGTGAGGACTTCGGACAGCGGCGTGAACCCGGAGACATCCACGAACAGCACGGCCCCGGTGAAGCGTTCTTCCCAGGGAGGGTCCGGAAACGGCGCCGGGTCTTTCTTCAGCAGGTCGTAGAGCCGGGAAGGTATGTAGGCAAGCAGTGTTTCGACAGACACCATCCTGAATCCACCTGTGAGACGGGGGCGACTTCCGAACCCGCGTGAAGGCCCCAACGCAGCGCGAGCCAACAGCCAAGAGACGACGCCACGGCGGCCCGGAAACAGGCGTATCCCTCGATCCGATGACGCCACCCGGCACAGGCACGATCCGGCCATCGTGAGTCAGGCAGGCCGTCCGATGTTCTGGGGCGGAGACTCGACCGGTCCGAGTCATCCGAGGACGGGGAATCGCCGCTCCCCGGCCAGCCGGTCCATCAGTTCCTGCATCCGGCCCTGTACCAGATCGTACAACTCCTGCAGCCGCTCAGGCTTCCCTATGTCGTCTGCCGAATAACCCTCTAGGACGATGGGTTCGCCGACCTGGGTCGTGTGTTTTGCAGGAAGCGGCAGATGAAAGACGGGCCCGACGCCGATCCCCCAGGGGAGCCCGAGGAAGATGGGAAACGATTCCGAACGCAGGTACTTCTTGACCCCGGTCACCTGGGCGATACGCTCCCCACGGTGAAGAACGAAGAATGTCTCATGGCCTCCAACGCTCACCACCGGCACGATGGGCACCCCGTGCACGAGGGCGAGTTTGAGAAAGCCTTTCTTTCCGCCCAGGTCGACCCGGTACCGCTCACGGTAAGGGCGAAACGCCTCGTAGTTTCCCCCCGGAAACACCACGACCTTGCGGTTGCGCTCGAACGCCCGGGCTGCTGTTTCGTGGCTCGCGCGGATGGACCCGAGCTTGAGCAGCAGGTTGCCCACCACGGGCAACGACACCATCACGTCGTGGGCCAGGAAGTACAATGGATCGCTACCCCCGGTCCGATTGTGCCACGCGGCCCCGAGGAAGAAGCCGTCCATGGAGGTGATGCCCGCGTTGTGGTTGCACACCAACAGCGCCTTTCCGCTCGGTATCCTCTCAATCCCGCGGACTTCGGCCCGGAAAACCTTGCCCAGCATGTCGATGAACGGAACCGCCAGGCTCGCGAGTTCCATGTCGGGGTCCCCCACCGTATCGGGATCCATCCTCGGCCCGAACACCCCGGACAACGCCCCCAATCTCTCCAACATAGCTGCTCCCTCCATGCCATTCATGCGACCGGGGCACCGTCGACAGGCAGTGCCCGGTAGATCATCCTCGCGGTGTGCGCGACCTTCGCCTCCGTGCCGACAATGAAGTCCATGTGCTGAAATCCCACCATGCGGGTCGAGGGCACACCAGGAAGCCGTTGGCTTTCCTCGGGGACGATAGCATCGAAACCGGAGATGAGAACGGTCCGCAGAAGCGAAGTTTTCTGCGCGATACGCTCGAGCACCGGAGACCCGGGCCTGATGTCGGCGCAAGCCGGCACCACGGGTCCCAGCAGCGAAGCCAGCGGGGCCCCCTTGAACGGACTCGCCATGGCCACCACCCCCCGAATCTCTGGAAGCCGCCCTGTCACAGATTCGGGGAACGCAAGGGCGAGAAGCGAAATCAACACCCCGTTGCTGTGCGCGACGATGGTGGCACTCTCCACCCCTTCTTTCCAGCGCAAATCGACCAAGTCTTGGGCCAGCAACCGTGCTGCGGTTTCCAGGTGACACGTGTTGGCCAGCGGCCCGAGTGACACCGGGTAAGCTCGAGGAGGCAGGAACACATCCGCACCCAGGCGCTCGAGCGCCTTTGCGAGCCGATTGAAGACACTTGGCGTACAAAACAGGCCCGGAACCAGCATGACAGGATGCCCACCCGTGCGCGCACACGTTGCTGGCGGCTCGAAACAGGCTCGAGTCTGTGCCCAACTTCCCCTGAGATAGGAAGGGAGCTTCGCCACCTCCCGTGTCACGCCGACTATGCTGGCGACCCTCTCGCCCAATCCCATCGTTCTTCCTCCGTGCCCATCGTTGTGCGTTCCAACGTCACGCAGTGTACCCGCGGTTTCGCCGCTATTCAAGGGTAAGCATGTCCAGCCGCCCGTTCCTGTTGTGATCAGGCACAGCCGAACGGCTTCCCGGCATCCATTCCCGCGTCTCCGCGCCTTCTCATAACCCGGTGTCCGCGTGGCATTTTCCGTTGCAGATACGGCGTCGCCCGGATACGTTGATATGCAGCGCATATCGATGGATGGTCTTGTCTCGCACCCACGAGACGAAAACAATCGTTCGGAAGGGACGCCTTCCGTCCGCAACATCTTCCTCAAGCTGTCGACCATGAAGTGCACCCGACTTCCAAAAACCGATGTCCACCGAGGATCCTGACCTTGGCGCGCTACGGGAAGCGTTGCCGGTGGGATCGCAGCAAGAAAGGAGCCCTGCATGCCAGTCTTCATCCCCGGTACAAGGTCATTCCTCGAGAAGGTTTGCGTCATCTTGCTGCTGCCTGCCGTTCTCGTCTGCGGGCACGCTCGCGCAGGGGGAGGCTACGCGGACTCCGCGTGGCCGGCCATTCACGCCGACAGCCGCAACTCCAACAGCATGCCCTACGCGGCGCCGGTGACCACGGTGACCCGTTGGAGCACCCTCACATCGGCTTCGGTGGCTTCCGGCCCAGTGATCGATGAGGCGGGCTATCTATGGGTAACGACGGGCCAGGGGCCAGGCACCAGTTGCCTTCACCGGCTGGACAAGGATGGCAATACTGTATGGGAGAGCCCACCTTACTGGAACGATGACGATCTCGATTCCATGGCGTTGATGGGTTCTCCGCGCATCGATGACGAGGGCACGGTCTACGTTACCGACGGGGACCAGTTGTGGGCGTTCCACCCCGACCCGAGCAATCCACGTCGGGTTCAGCTCAAGTGGGTCACGTCCCTGCCGCCGAGCACATGGCCAGGAGGCGCCCAGTACGCCGTGTTCTTCCTCGATGACCTGGTGGGCATATTCGCGTTGCCCGGGACGGTCGTTCTCTACGATCGAGATTTCGGCACCCCCGCAACACCCCTGCTTGAACTCCCAGGTGAACTCTCGACCCTGGATGACGCCGCGAATACCCACAACCTGGAAATCATCGTCGAATCCATGGAACAAAGCGGGCTGATCGATCCCACCGTGGTCTCGAAACTACTCGGGCTCGACACGGGAACGAAATGGGTTCTCACCAATGCGCCGGCGGTCCATCCGGAGACCGGCGACATCTTCATTTCCGGAGCCGGCGCGTTGACACCGGACGGACATGGCACCAGCACCTTCTACGTGGTCAGGTTGAACGGGTCGGGTACCGACCTCGAGCTGGTCCATGAAGCCCCGCTTGGTACCGGAAGCCGGGCATCGAGCCCGGGAGTCCTTCCGGACGGTTCACGACTCATCATCATCGGCGACGATAGCACGATTCATGCCTTCGATGCGCACACGTACCAGGAACTGTGGACCATCGAACAGAGCGAGGCTCGAGGCACGTCCGCTCCAACGATCGGCTTCGATGGCACGCTGTTCTACAACGGTGTGGACGACCTCGCCGCATTCGATCCCGACGGCCACGAACTCTGGCGACGCGATTTCAACGACCTTGCAGAGGCATGGCTCGATCCGGTGTTCCCCTTCCGCGATCCTTCCAAGTCCTCGTGGGACCCCATGTTCACCAACGAGCGATTTGCGATCCTCATGCACGTCTTTGGCGCTTCTGCAGAGCACGTCTGGGTTGCCCCGGTCATGGGGTATGGCATCGACGAAAACCCACTCGATGACCATGATCAACTCGTTCCCACGCCGGAGATCAGTGTCATCATGCCGCTCGATCCCCGAACCGGCGAAATCGATGGAAGCATCACGACCCTTCCAGAGGTGGCGGACGGCCACATCGTGCTGGACAAGGATGGAAGCCTGTACGTCACGCACATGGGCGCCCTGTCCGCCGTGGTCCACTACGGGTTGGACGACGTCATTCCCACTGCACTCAAGGTGGATGCCCCCATTGGGGGAATCACCGCTCTGGAGCCCGGGCTATACAAGGCACACGTGGCCGGCGGCACCGAGTGGACAACGGAGTTGATCGACCAGGCACAGGCCAGCCTGGAGCAGTTCATGTTGGGCGGCGGACAGGAGAAGGTGGACAAGGCACGTGCAACCATCGAACTCGCCGCCGACCAGGTGGACGCCCTGGCTTCGGCGCTGGTGAGCGATCATGCCGACGGTGAACTCTGCCCGTTCCAGGTCGACGCGGTGGAGCAATACCTGGTGGGAGATGGTCAGGCTGGCGGGGCTGCAGGCGAACTCCGGGCCGCTGCGGACTTGCTGCAATCCTCCAGTTCCAACATCACCGCCGCCCTGAGCCATCTCGAGTCGGCCGAGACGCTGTTGACGGACGCCGCCGGCACCATCCCGGTTCAGCCAGAAGTGACCATCACAGCGGAAAACGGCGCCAGGGTGACAATTCGGGGGAAGGAGCGCCGCGTCGACTACGGGGTGCAGGACGAGGAGTTCCTGGATATTCCCTACGCCGAGCCTCCCACGGGCGACCTGAGGTGGCGGCGTCCCGTGCCGAAGCAGTGGGCCGATGGTACTGTGATCGACGCCACCGAATTCGGCCCCAACTGCCCGCAATGCGACGGCGGGGGAGACAGCACGCGGGTCACCGGCAGCGAAAACTGCTTGACCCTCAACATCTTCAGGCCGAAAGCGGAGTACTGTAGCGATGGACCGCAGCCGCGCCTGCCGGTCATGGCCTACATCCACGGTGGCGGGTTCATTTCTGGCAGCGCTGACATATACAACGGGTTCCGGCTGGCCACCGCGGGCAACGTCATCGTGGTCACCCTGCAGTACCGCCTTGGCGTCCTCGGGTTTCTCTCCCTGCCCGAGTTGCAGGACGAGGACCCCGGCAGGTCGACCGGCAACTATGGCCATCTCGACGTCCTCCAGGCCCTGAAGTGGATACAGGACCACATCGCCGACTTCGGTGGCGATCCCGACAATGTGACCCTGTTCGGACAATCGGCCGGGGCCGGGATCACCTGTTCGGTTCTGGCCACACCGCTCAAACACGATCTCTACGGCGTAGACTTGCTCCAGCGGGCCATCATGCAAAGCGGGTTCTGCGCAGCCGCTCTCGAACTCGGATCGGAAGACAGTACGGACGTCGACACGGCCATCTACCGTAGCAAGCTGGTGATCGACAACGTGGAAAGCTGCACGGCCGAATGCTACGATCCGGAGACTCGCCTGGAAGCACTGCGCGATTTGCCTCCCGAGGATATCACCCTGGCCATGTGCAAAACGAGTTCGGACACCGATCAGCCTTTCTACACGTTTCCCGCGATCGATGGGTACTACCTCGACGTGGTGCCCGCCAAGGCGCTTATCTCAGGCGCTGCAAGAAATATGCCGGTGATCACCGGCGACGTCGAGGATGAGGGGTCGTTGCTCGCCGCCCCCTACTACCTGCCCATCACCACCTGGCCCGAATTCAAAAAGCAAGTCACCAAGGTCGTCGGCGCCAGATGGGCCAAGCAGGTGGTCGTACCCCTCTACAAACGCCAATTCGACGATCCCCAGGTGGCCTACCAGGTCTTGTGGGAGGACTTCGTCTTCATGTGCCCCATGGTCCGCAACGCCAACGACATCAGGAACGCTGGAAGCCAGGTGTACACCTACCTGTTCCGGGCCGACCCGCACTCGGAAGACTTCAGCTTCGGCGCCTTCCACGGACTGGATGTCTACTACGTCTGGGACTACTGGGAAATCATCGAAGACAACATTGGACCACTGGGCGAAGGCGATTTCGACCTTATCGACATCATGCAGACCGCCTGGACATCCTTCGCCTGGAACGGAACGCCGACCTTGACGCCGGCCTGGCCAACATCCAACGACGCCATGGTGGTGTTCGATGTTCAGGGACAATCGCGAGAAAACGCTGTCGTCGACGTGATATCAGCTACCTCGAAGGCCTACCGGGGTGGACGCTGCGAGGAATTGTGGCCCGTCTTCGCTTCGATAGACAACAATGGAGACGATCTGCCGGACGTCGACATCTTCAGAACCCTCAAGCCAGCTACTCGCTAGCCCCGGGCCACCGGGACCGAGCCCTCACGCGCTACCGGACCCGCCCCTGATACTCTGAACCACGCCTCCTTCCGGCCCCAAGACAGCAGCCCGGCACTCCCAGTCTCGCGACACCACTTGCGTCCTGACTCTGCACAGTAAGCCTCCCACGAACGACGTGCGAGAAGCGCGAGTGGTGAGTGGCGAGTGGCGAGTGGCGAGTGGCGAGTGGCGAGCGGCGAGTGGCGAGTGGCGAGTGGCGAGTGGCGAGTGGCGAGTGGCGAGTGGTGAGTGGCGAGTGGCGAGTGGTGAGCGGCGAGTGGCGAGTGGCGAGTGGCGAGTGGCGGCGAGTGGCGAGTGGCGAGTGGCGAGTGGCGAGTGGCGAGTGGCGAGTGGCGAGCGGCGAGTGGCGAGTGGCGAGTGGCG
>JAJRTE010000006.1 GCA_024278455.1 Myxococcota bacterium | reverse complement strand
GGCGGATTCCGAGTGGAAGGGCCGTCGCTCATCAGATAAAAGGTACTCCGGGGATAACAGGCTGATCTCCCCCAAGAGTTCATATCGACGGGGAGGTTTGGCACCTCGATGTCGGCTCATCGCATCCTGGGGCTGTAGGAGGTCCCAAGGGTTTGGCTGTTCGCCAATTAAAGCGGTACGTGAGCTGGGTTTAGACCGTCGTGAGACAGGTCGGTCCCTATCTGGTGTGGGTGTAGGATGATTGCGGAGGTATTCCCCTAGTACGAGAGGATTGGGGAGTACGACCCTCTAGTGCACCAGTTATCACGCTAGTGGTATAGCTGGGTAGCTACGGTCGGAACGGATAAGCGCTGAATGCATCTAAGTGCGAAGCCTTCTCCTAGACGAGTCATCCCTATCAGTCCCCTGGAAGACTACCAGGTTGATAGGCCAGCGGTGTAAGCACAGCGATGTGTTCAGCCTACTGGTACTAATCGGACGATCGGCTTAACCACCTTCCTCCACGTGAGAGTCCCGAGTGGACCCTCTCAGGGAAGAAGGTAGCCTCTATTGGCTGCTGTTCATGTTCTTTCCATTTCACCTTGCTTCCAATCGAGTGCAGCGCGGAGCCTCTGAGAGCGTCGCGACGGAGGAAACCCTCCCTCGCCCCTCTCGGTGCCCCGCCCACTCGAAGTCTTCCCGGTGACCATAGAAGGCTGGCCATACCCGTTCCCATCCCGAACACGGTAGTCAAGCAGCCTTCGCCGATGATAGTGCGCAAGCGCGAAAGTAGGTTATCGCCGGGTTTTCTCAGCACCTCCGAGTTCGCTCGGGGGTGCTTTTTTCGTGTCCAGGTCGCCGCGAGGCAGAGCGTGCGCCGGCCCCCGGCCGGCAAGGGTCGAAGAGCGGGCCAACCCTGGGCACTGTCCGTCCGGGAGCGACCGCAAAGCAAGGCCAACCCCGGGCGCTGGACGGCCACAGGCAAAAAGAAGGTCAGGTCGAACCCGGGACGCCAGCGACTCCTCTCTTTCTGGCCAGGGGAGGTGGCGGCTGCCTTTCTGGCCAGGGGAGGTGGCGGCTGCCTTTCTGGCCAGGGGAGGTGGCGGCTGCTCGTTTCGGGCAAGTCGCCCGAAACGAGACGAGGCCAACCGACTGGGTTGGCCTCGCCCTGCCGCGGATGCGGCGACTCGTCTCTCTTCGAGTGGAACCTCAGAACTGTCGTACCACACCGATCAGGACGCCGCGGATCTCGACATGCTTGGCGTAGATGGGGGACATCTTTCTGTTCGCGGGCTGGAGTCGGATGCGGGACTTTTCCTTGTAGTAGCGCTTCAGCGTGGCCTCTTCGCCCTCGAGTATGGCGACGACCGTTTCGCCGTTGCGGGCCGTTTCACGGCGCTCGATGAGCACGAGGTCACCATCGCAGATGGCGTCCTCGATCATGGAGTCGCCGCGAACCCGGAGCGCGTAGACGTCGCGGCCTTCCGGCACCAGGTCCCGGAGATCGAGCTCCTCGGGCGCCTCGATGGCCTCGATGGGGGCACCCGCGGCGATGTTGCCCAGGATGGCTACGCTGGCGTTGCTTCGTCGCGGCTCGTCCTCGACCAGACGCAGGGCACGCGAGACTCCACGGGCAGCCCTGGTCAGGACTCCCTTGCGCTGCAACTCGGCGACATGGCCGAAGATGGTCACCTTGTTGACCTGGAAGTGCTGAGCGATCTCCTCGAGGGTCGGCGAGATGTCGTGCTCCTCGAGGTAGGCGCGCAGGAAGTCCAGGATGTCGTGCTGTCGACGGGTCAGCGGGGGAGTTGTGCTCATTGGTATGGGGGGTGTCCGTCCAGGTTCTCACCGACGAGACACCTGGTTGTAGTGGCTGGCGGCGGATTCATCGTGCTCCAGGCACATCAGCTCGGATTCTGGCGGTCCGCTTCGGGTCCACCGAATCGGGCGAGTTCCCGCGTCGAAGGGGGGAGCCGTGGTCCTGCGCCGGCGGGATCGGTTCGGTCCTGTGGATCGAGCCGAAGGGAATCCCCGGGACGCCGCTCGAGGAAGCCAGCACTCGCAAAGTCCCCGCCAGGGGCCGGTTGCGAAGTCTGGTGTGCGTGTTTATGAAGAATGCGGGCTAGAACAGGAAGGTGGCGCCGATGATCATGGCGAAGAAGACGATCGCCGGTCCCTCGCTCTTGTGGGTCTTCAGGTAGCGGGCGGTTTGGAGGAACTGGGTCATGATGGATTCTCCTCGAGCTGGGCTCGGTTCGGGTTGCTCGGGTGCTCCGGGACCTGGCATTCGAGGGGCGGTCTGCCGGGGGCGGACGGGTGATGTCGTTCCGAGCTGCGTCCGGTGTCGGACCGAACAGATGCCTAATCTATCGGCGGGCCTGACCCGAACAAGACCCGAACCCCCATTTTCCCGCAGGCTGTCCTCCTTCTGGGAGCCGGGCGGGCCTGTCACGGGCTAGAATGCGGGTCGGGAGCCTGGCGCACCGCTCGGGGCCCTTCCCAACCCAACGTGGAATCAGACCTGCAGCTCGGCTTCGACCGCTTCCTGACCCCCTTCGATTCCCGGCATGTGCCTGCCTATCGGTTCGACCTGGTCGTTCTGGGCGGAGGGGTCGGCGGAGTCCTGACCGCGCTGTGCGCCGCGGAGCGCGGCTTGTCGGTGGCGCTACTCACCAAGGCAGGCGTGCGCGAGGGCAACACGCGCTACGCCCAGGGAGGCATGGCCGCCGTGCTGGGTGCCGAGGACTCCTTCGAGTCGCACGTCGCCGACACCCTGCAGGTCGGT
>JAJRTE010000087.1 GCA_024278455.1 Myxococcota bacterium | reverse complement strand
TCTGCTACACCACTCGAGTTCCCCATGGGGTCGTGGCGGCCATCACCCCGTGGAACTTCCCGGTGGCGATTCCGGTGTGGAAGATAGCCCCGGCCCTGGTGGCCGGCAACTGCGTGGTGTTAAAGCCGGCCACGGTCACCCCGTGGACAGCGGAGATCGTCGTGGAGGCGTTCGTGGACGCCGGTGTGCCGGCTGGTGTGCTGAACTACATCACCGGCTCGGGCAGGACGGTCGGGGAGGCGCTGCTGCGCCATCCCACCATCAAGGCGATCTCTTTCACTGGGTCCAACGAGGTCGGGATGCACCTTTACGAGGTCGCGTCCGGCACGGGCAAGGCGGTCCAGTGCGAAATGGGGGGCAAGAATCCCATCGTCGTCCTGGCGGACGCCGACCTGGAACTGGCCGCGGTCGCCGCGGTGCAAGGTGCTTTCGGTTCCACGGGCCAGCGCTGCACGGCCACCTCGAGGGTCGTGGTCGAGAAGCCGGTCGCGGCCGAGCTGGTCGAACGGATCGTGGCCCAGGCGAAGCGCATCGTGGTGGGCAATGGCCTGCGCGAGGGGGTGGCCATGGGACCGAGCGTCGACGAGCCCCAGATGCGTACGGTCCTGTCGCTCATCGACAAGGCGAGAGAGGAGGGCGCCCATTTCGCTCTTGGCGGCGACAGGCTGACCGGACCGGAGTACGACAAGGGCTACTTCGTCGCGCCCACCGTGCTGACCGGCGTCACCCCGGACATGACCATCGCCCAGGAAGAGGTCTTTGGCCCTGTCCTTTCGGTCCTCGAGGCCGGCAGCTTCGAGGAGGCGCTGTCGGTTGCCAACGGCGTCCGTTTCGGCCTCACCTCGTCCATCTACACCCGGGACGTCAACCGGGTCTTCCAGTTCCTGGACGATATCGAAACCGGGATCGTTCATGTCAATTCTCCCACGGTGGGCGGGGAGGCGCAGCTCCCGTTCGGGGGGATGAAGGCGACCGGAATCGGCCCGCGGGAACAGGGGAAGACGGCGATCGAGTTCTACACCGAGTTGAAGACGGTCTACGTGGACTACACCGGGCAGGTCCGCGAGGCGAAAATCTACTAGGAGGGAACCCCATGGCGAGAAAAGTGATCGGAGGTCTGATACAGTGTGCGAACCCGCTCAACGACGAGTCGCTGCCGGTGAAGGAGATCACCGACGCGGCCCTCGCCCGCCACATCGAACTCATCGACGAGGCCGGCAAGAAGGGCGTTCAGATCCTTTGCCTCCAGGAGATATTCAACGGACCGTACTTCTGCCCGAGTCAGGACGCTCGCTGGTACGAGGCGTCCGAATCCGTTCCCGGGCCCACCACCGGCGTGCTCAGCAACTACGCCGCGAAGTACAAGATGGTCATCGTGGTCCCCATCTACGAACGGGCGATGGCCGGCGTCTACTACAACACCGCGGCGGTCATCGACGCCGACGGATCTTACCTCGGCAAGTACCGCAAGAACCACATCCCCCAGGTGGCGGGCTTTTGGGAGAAGTTCTTCTTCAAGCCGGGCAACCTGGGGTACCCGGTGTTCGACACGCGCTACGCCAAGGTCGGCGTCTACATCTGCTACGACCGGCACTTCCCCGAGGGGGCGCGCCTGCTCGGCCTCAACGGCGCCGAAATCGTGTTCAACCCCTCCGCCACCGTGGAGGGGCTGTCCAGGTATCTCTGGAAGCTGGAGCAGCCGGCCCACGCGGTCGCAAACGGGTACTTCGTCGGGGCCATCAACCGCGTTGGCTGGGAACCGCCCTGGAACATCGGCAGGTTCTACGGGACCAGCTACTTCTGCGATCCTCGAGGCAAGGTCATCGCCGAAGGCTCGACCGACAAGGACGAAGTGGTCGTTGCCGAGTTCGATCTCGACATGATCGAGGAGGTCCGAAACACCTGGCAGTTCTACCGGGACCGCCGCCCCGAGACCTACATGGACCTGATCGACCTGGGGCCCTGAGCCGGTGTCCCCGACGTCTCCGGTCGACGCCGCACGGGACGCTTCCTCGTTCCGGCGTCACGCCTCGTTGTCGACCGGGTGCGGCAAGTCGGGGGTCCATCCCACCGGGAAACCTCGGTGCGATTGCCGCCAACGTGGCCGGCGCGGCCGAAAGAACATTCAAGGAGTGTGAAATGGCAACCCTTATCAAGAATGGAACCATCGTCACCGGCACCGACCTGTTCAAGGCGGACCTTCGTATCAAGGACGGCACGATACGATCCATCGGCCCGGGCCTCGAGCACGCCGGGGACGTGGTCGTGGACGCCACCGGCCGCTTCGTCATGCCTGGCGGGATCGACGTGCACACCCACCTCGACATGCCGTTCATGGGCGCAAGGTCCACCGACGACTTCGAGACCGGCACCATCGCCGCGGCCATGGGAGGCACGACCAGTCACATCGACTTCATCGTCCCGGTCAAGGGGAGACCATTGCAGGAAGCCCTCGAGACGTGGCGAGGCAAGGCGGAAGGCAAGGCGGCCATCGACTACGGTTTCCACCTGTGCATCGTGGAGATGACCCCGTCCACCCTGGGGGAACTCGACGCGATGCTCGAGGATGGTATCACCTCGTTCAAGCTCTTCACCGCCTATCCCGGCGCACTGATGATCGACGACGGCGCCATCTTCACGACGCTGCGGTGGGCGGCGGACCGGGGGGCGCTGATCCAGGTGCACGCCGAGAACGGTCCAGCCATTGCCGAGATTGTCGACGCCATGGTCGCCGAGGGCAGGACCGAGCCGAAATACCACGGGCTCAGTCGCCCTTCCGCTCTCGAGGGAGAGGCGACGGCTCGAGTCATCACCCTGGCCGGCGTGGCCGGGGCCCCGCTGTACATCGTGCACCTCACCTGCCGCGAGGCGCTCGAGGCCGTGGGCAAGGCGCGGAAGCGCGGGCAGCGGGTCTACGCGGAAACCTGCCCGCAGTACCTGTATCTCTCGAGCGACGACATGGCGCGTCCCGGGTTCGAGGGGGCCAAGTACGTGTGCACACCGCCGATTCGAGACAAGGAGCACGCCCCCGCCTTGTGGCGCGGGCTCGCGCAGGGGGACATCCTCACCGTGGCCACGGACCATTGCCCGTTCGACTACGACGGTGCCAAGCGGATGGGTGAAGGGGATTTCCGCAAGATCCCCAGCGGACTGCCGGGCATCGAGACCCGCATGGCGCTTCTCTACCACGGCGTCACGGAGAATCGGATCAGTCTGACCCGTTTCGTCGACGCGGTGGCCACGAAGCCGGCGAAGCTCTTCGGCCTCTATCCGCGCAAGGGCGCCATCGTGCCGGGTGCCGACGCCGATATCGTGTTGTGGGACCCGGAGAGGGACTACAGCCTCTCCCACAAGGACCTGCACATGCGGGTGGACTACAGTCCCTACGAAGGCATGACGCTCAAGGGAGGACCGGACAAGGTGTTCATCCGGGGAGAACTCGTCGCCGACAACGGCAGGTTCCTCGGCAAGCCCGGCTTCGGCCGGTACCTCCACCGCGACAGGTTCCACCCCATCGAGTTGTAGAGGCCTGCTTGAACGAGATCCACTGGCTGGACTATGACACCTACCGGGGCACGGCTGCCCACACCGTGGGGGGGCACGTCGTCGCCGCTCGAGACATCTGGAGCCCACAACTGGGCAACAGGCGGGATGTCCTCGTGTACCTTCCCCCCTCCTACGAGACCGTGGCGAAAGCGCGCTATCCCGTGATCTACATGCAGGACGGGCAGAACCTCTTCGACGAAACCACGAGTTTCGTGGGTGAGTGGGGAGTCGACAAGACCCTCGACCGCCTCGCCCGCGAACGGGGTCTCGAGACGATCGTTGTGGCGCTTCCAAACGGGGGGGAGGAGCGGATGGCGGAGTACAGCCCGTATCCGGACCCGGACATCGGGGGAGGACGCGGGAACACCTACCTGGCCTTCGTCGTGGAGACCGTCAAGCCGCTGATCGACCGTTCGTTCCGTACCTTCCCGGACCGCGCGCACACGGCCATTGCCGGATCGTCCATGGGCGGTCTCATCAGCCTCTACGCCTTCTTCGCTCTTCCAGCCGTTTTCGGCGGCGTCGTGGCCATGAGTCCCTCGTTGATGTTCGCGCAGCAGGCCCTCTTCTCGTTCATCCGGTTCTCCCCCTTCGTGGGAGGACGGGTCTACTTCGATATCGGAGGGAGGGAGTTCGAGCCGGGCGTGCGAAATCGCCTGCTGCAGCACCTGTACCGGATGCGGCTGTTCGCCGTGACCCGCCGCATGCGCGACCTCTTGGTCAAGAAGGGGTATCATGCTGGCAAGGATATGATGTACGTCGAGGACCCTGGGGGGATACACCACGAGGCCGCATGGGCACGCCGGTTGCCCGGCGCGGTAGCGTTCCTTTCGCAAGGTCGCTGGTGATGCGTGCATGCGTCGGCAGTCGGGACAGGGGCGGCAGGGGCGTGGGGGGGCCACACCCCGGTGCTGTCGCGTCCATGGGGTCCGGCGGCTGCCTTCAGGAGGGAGAACGATGACAGCACTCAAGTGGTGGGCGGCGCCGGTCAACATCGGGGATGTCTCGGACCTGCGGCGGCTGGACCAGTATTTCGTGGGTGAGGTGGGTTTCCGGCCCGCGGAACCGATGACAGTAAGGTTTCGCGGCGTCGACATCCGGGAAGACGAGGACTGGCTGAGCTTCAACCGGAACGACCTGGTGATCGTGAGCACGTTCCAGTTCGCCGACGAACCGCCCGTTCAGCGGCTCCATTTCATGAGGCAGAACGTCCCGCTCGGATGGCACGACGACTTCTTCAACGATGTCGTCCTGTCGGTGCGCGAGATCAAGAGCCGGATCCTCACCATCCGGATCCAGGTCTATGACGTGGACATCATGGACCGTGGGCTCATCGACGATGTCCAGGAGGCTGCACAGCATGTCAGCACCTCGGTGGCCATCGCCTTTCCACAGATCGCACCCTACGCTGGAGCCGTGGGGTTCGCGGTCCCCGCCTTCATGAGCCTTTTGGACAACCTGGCGCACCACGATCGTATTCTCGACGAACGGATCAAGCTCGAGGTGACGGTTCCGTCGTCCGGGTTCAAGGTTCTGCAGCCCGGCTATTATGTCTGCTTCAAGCAGCCCGTGGACGAGGGATTGAGACTGAACCGGGACCTGCGTGTCGTGCACGGGGATGGGACGCCGTTCGAGGACTTCAGCTACGCTGTGCTGGGGATTACCAGGGAGCACTACGCCTACGTGAACTGGGAGATTACCCAGAAGATCGCCAAGCTCGTCTCCGAGTTGAACGGTGGGGGCACGAGCGGCAAGGCCGCGCTCGAATTCCTCAGAGAAACGATGGAAGGATACCAAAAATACAAGAAGCTCGTCCGTGCCCAGGAACTGATGACCGCCCCTTCCCGCTCCGACCCCGAGAACGCCCTCCTCGAGGAGCTGCTCAAGGACCCGGAACTCTCCCCGTTTCTTCTCACCGTGTGACGGCCTGCGGCAGATGGCAGCACCCGCGAGCAGGAGCGGCGGCGCGCAACGGCCTGTCCTGCCGGGGCATGGGTTCAAGAGGTGAGGTTCCCGAGGGAGGTGCCGGGGCGTTCGCCGGCCCGCATCGCCACCGAAACGAGCCGCCGGATGCGTCCATGAAGACGAACGCCGCGCAGGTCAGTTGAGGGGTCCGCACTCTTCCGGGTACTCGGCGCCGCACACCCGGACGCCCAGGTTCTTCAACGTCACCTCGCCCTCGTCGTCGGTGATGGTGAGGGCCACCACGTAGGTTGTCGCCATGTCGGGCGCCTCGGCCTGGTAGACGTGGCTGGCGTTCGCGCCCTCCGCCGTGGCACCGTCACCGAACTCCCAGTAGTAGGACACGATCGTGCCACCATCCGGGTCGTAGCTCCCGGTGGCGTCGAAGTAGACGGTCAGCGGCTCCGTGCCGAACGCGATGTTCATCAACACATCGGCGTCCTCGCCCTCGGCAATCATCACCGTTTCCGCCACCGGCGCCGAACAGGTCTCCTCGACCTCGCCGCCACAATCGCTGTCGACACCGTCGCAGACATCCGGTGCACCGGGGTAGATGGTCGCGTCACCGTCGTTGCAATCCCCGCCGCAGGTCGTCACGCCGTCGCCGTCCTGGTCGAAGCCTTCGTCGACCAGCATGTCGCAGTTGTTGTCGATCCCGTCACAGGCTTCGATGGCGTCCGGGCTGATATCGGGGTCCAGGTCGTTGCAGTCGCCGCCGTACACGATGTAGAACTCCGACGGGGCGGCACACCCGGTAACGGCGGTTTCGGGGTTTCCGAAGCCATCACTGTCGGCGTCCAGGTACCATGTGCTGAGCACGCCCTCGTCGATCTGGCCGTCGCAGTTGTTGTCGAGCCCGTCGCAGATTTCGGGAGCGCCAGTGAAGATGGCCGGGTTGGAGTCGTTGCAATCCCCGCCGCACGAAGTCACGCCGTCGCCGTCGCCGTCCCAGTCTTCGTCGATGAGGCCGTTGCAGTTGTTGTCGAGCCCGTCGCACAGGTCGGCGGCCCCGACGTATGTGGCCGGGTCGGTGTCGTCGCAATCGCCGGCGCAGGTCGTGTAGCCATCGCCATCCTGGTCGAAGCCTTCATCGATGAGGCCATTGCAGTTGTTGTCGAAGAAATCGCAGACCTCTTCCGCCCCGGCATTGACCTCCGGGTCGAGGTCATCGCAGTCGCCGCGACAAATGGTGTAACCGTCGTTGTCGGCGTCGAAGTCTTCATCGACCACGCCGTCGCAGTTGTTGTCCTCGCCGTCGCACAACTCGATGGCGCCAGGGAACGTCCCCGCGTAGTCGTCGTTGCAGTCGGCGGGGTTGTCCTCGAGGTCACAGGTGCTGAACCCGTCGCCGTCCACGTCGAAGTCCTCGTCGATGCTGCGATCGCAGTCATCGTCGATGCCGTTGCATGCTTCCGGTGCGTCAGGATAGACCTCTGGGTTGTTGTCGTCGCAGTCGTCCATTCCGATGTACCCGTCGCCGTCGTTGTCCTGGCGACAATCGTCCTGCCCGATGGCCAGGAACGCCACGCCGATCATGATCACTAGAAATCGCTTCATGAGACCTCCCTGCACGGAACCTTGTGTTCGGCCACCCTAGCGTGACCAGGATTCATTGTGAGGGTGCATGCCGGGCATGTCAACGTCATTTGGTTCGCTGGACGCACCTGGAGCCGCGGGCGGCGAACTGAACTTTCGTGGGGGGGCTATTTGTTACGTGTCGCGACGAGAATGGCAGGTCGTGCCAGCCCCGCCGGTCGCGTCAGGTGGCTGGATCGAGCGTGCGAGCAGGTGCAGGAGCAGGTAGCCTTCAGCGGTATTCTTGGGGCCGGGAAACCCGGTGAGTCTCCGGAGTTCAGCCGCCCGTTGCCGCCGCCGGTGAGACGCATAGAGCGCCTGGGGCGTTCCGGAAGCCGGCGCCCGGCCCGACGGAAGCTTCAGGGTGCTCGAGGCGAACTTCTGGTCGATCACGTTGACGCCCTTCTCGAGCATGACCTTGCGAAGCCGGTCCAGCTCCTCGCCGGGAATCCCGAACAGGAATTCCTCGAACGCATCGCGCTCTTCGTCGGGAATGTCTTCTCGAGTGAAGTAGGAGAGGAACAGGACGGGGCAGGCCTCCCTGATGAGCTGGAAGAACTCCGTCACGCCCATCAACGCGCCATACTTGACTTCGACACGGTTCCGTGCGTTCCACACGGCCTCGAGAACCGGGAAGAAATCGGCCACCGACAGCCGTTCCGGGCTTTCCCACAGGCGGACGAGTTCTGTCGCCGATCGTTCGCGGATGGCCACCGGATTGGCCTGGTTCCGGACCACGTCCCAGAGGAGTGATGCCAGGAGCATGGTGTAGATGCTCTTGCTGAGCTGAGCCTTGACGGCTCGAGACAGCTCCTCGTGATCGGAATTCGGGTACCTTTCCAAGTGCTCGTGGAGGGCGTTGAAGAGCTGGACCTTGCCTGTCAGGAACGCGCTGCCCATCACCGCACGAACCGGCATGTTGAGCGAACTCATGCCCGTGTCGATACTGCACAGCACGTGGACCAGCCGATCGGCGGAAAAACCGTTGGCGCCCTCGTCCTTGCCGTTGAGCAACGGGGGAAAGTTCTTCGCCATCCTGGCGATGTCGGCCAGACGTTCGAACTCCGCCCTCATGGTTCGAGCGGCTTCCGCATCGTGCCTCGCCAGGCACGAAATGGCCTTGTCCACCAGTTGCTGTGCCGAGCGGACCATGGACTCCATCGGTGATTCTCCAACAGGAACGGTCACGATGTCCCCATAGCATACATCCGTTGCCCGGGAGTGTGTACCGAAAACCGGGACCTGTGGCTCCCCAACAAAGGACCTGTGCCAGAACGGGGGTGTCTTCGCGAGCATGCTGGTCACTCATGCGGTTCTTCTGGCTCAAATCACCACAAGGTGAGGGTATTCGCGAGAGCGCTCTTGGAAGGAGAGGATCTTGGGATTCTGCACTACACCGTCACGGATCTCGATGGCCCGGCGGATGGTCTCGTCCTTCTGCCATCTGTCCGGTCCACCCATGACTGCCGGCAAATACTTGAGGAGAGCGGCCGAGATCTCCCAGGAGGCGCTGTCCCACAGATAGCTTGGCGTATGATCTACAGCGTAATAGTCCACTGGACCGACCCTGAACATCGGGTCGGCGAACGTGGCCGGCCTGGCGAATGGGAACCCCATCCCTTCATCGCAGCTTACGTCGATGACGAGGCTACCCCACTTGAGGCGTGAGATCTCCTTCTCGTTCACGAACGTGATGGGGTTGTCCGGGTTCTGAAAGATACCGTTCACGAGGATGTCTGCGCTGCAGATCAGGTCGACCAACGGTGACTCGGCGCCACCGTGTTCTACCGCAACCATGTGTGGCTCACCTTCTCCGCCAGGCCGCATGCGCAGGTAGTGGCAACCAAGTACCTCCTCGCGCACCAGGTGGTCGGGCCGCTGGATGCAGATGGTGATGTCTCTGAGACCACGCGCCTTGATGGCGTAGATGGCGCCCCGACTCACAGCACCGAACGAGAGGATCACGACCTTTCGTTGCTTTCCGTAGTGCCCATCGATCCCTTTCAACCGCAGGGCATGCAGCACCGCACAGTAGCCGGCGAATTCATTGTTCTTGTAGAACGTGTGCCGGCCCCGGTGCCCGTCGGGGCCCCAGACAAACATCTCCTCGAAGGCGATCAGAGTCAGCTTGCGGTCGATGGCCGCCTGGGTGATGGCCTGCTGCTGCACGCAATGCGGCCAGCCCCAGAGGGTGCCGTGCTCCTGGAGTTCCTCGAAGTCCCCTATCACGGGCTTGGGAAGAAGCACGATGTCACTGTGCTCGAGTAGCGCTTCGCGGCAGGCCAATCTGCCCCATCGAGCGACGAGCTGGGCGTCGGTCACACCGAACGGCTCACCGTATCCATTTTCGAAAGTGATGTGTTGGCGCAAGTCCCCTGGGATACGATCCAGATGATCAGGATGAATGGCTACTCGTCTCTCATTCTCTTTGCGGGAAGTACCAATAACTCCAAGTTTGAGCATAACTGCACGTAGTTCCTTTTGCTCGGCCGGTATTCTCACTTCGCGGGTGGGACCACGTCGCCGAGAAAGACGCCTGCAACATGTAGTGGTCTCGAAAGGGAATGCGGAAGCTGAAGGGGATCCGGCACGCGTCGAGGCACCACTGGAACTCCTCGACGCCGCTGACCCGAGCGTGGGTCAGCATCTCCAGATACGAGAATACCCTATTTCGCTCGGTGTTACCACTCACAAATGCGTGAGCACCTGATGAGCGACAAGCTGCGTCGACGCTCATGCGGGACCCGTGGCTTGGTCAGCTCCAGAAGCTCGGTGCGTCTGAGGCCCTTCGTGGCAGAACGATGCGATGGTGCGTACCACGGGCTCGGTCAGCTCCAGAAGCTCGATGGCGTCTGGCGCCCCACCACCAGCTCGAGGCGTTCCAGGGTCGGCTGTTCGGCCCGAAGACCTGCTGCCCTTCGATGCGTGGCGATCTGGAGTCCGGTCCTACATGTCCCCACTGTGGATAGCAGCCTGTCGGGTATTCTGACGTGGGGCCGGCTTCCAGCCGGCCGAAGCGCCTCTACCAGTCCCCGCAGCTTCGCCAGGTCCTCTACATGGATGTCCTTGACATGGTCCCAGCACCTCGACGAGTTCCGCAACGAAGGTCAACGCGCCCTCGTCTCCTCGTCCCAGTGATCGATCTCCTCGCGTTTGGAGCGGCCGGTCGTGGCGACCTTGGAGCCGGGCAGGTACTCCTTCTGCGCGAGCCGGTAGACGGTTTTTTCGTAAGCGCTCAACAAACCCCACCTACCGCCCGGCTATCGCCAACGGGATAATGCAGGACAACCGGAACAGCATACGATAAGGAGGTTGTCCATGAAGCAGAATCGAAGTCTTCCCATACCTTCCGCGCCCATGTCATGGCAGGTCCACGTGGACTGGTGGCGAGCCAGCGGCCTGGGCCGGGCTGAGTACTGCCGTCAGCATGAACTCTCGTATTGGGCCATGGGTTACTGGTACAAGAAGCTCGTCCATCAGCGGAAAAGCGAGATGGGCGTGGTTCGGCAAGCTGCTGGGGCTGGTCGCGAGGTCCGGGACAGGGCGAGTAGCCGGGTGGTCGAAGTGGGCGTGGTGGTGCGCTCCGAGGTGCGGGAGCGGCGAGCGGGTGTGCGTGTGGTCGTTTCCCGGAACCCGGCCTTCGGTCACACATCTCCCCATGACCCCCCCTGATGTATTCCAAGAAGCATGTGTCTCATGCGTGACCGGGCCAGTTTGGCCCGGCCCCCTGCCAGGGCCCAGGCACTCGACACACTCCCCCACTACCAAGACACAGGAAAAGGCAAGGGTGGGGTTTATTGAGCGATTACCGTGGTTCGTCAAACTCCACGCAGTTGTCCCGAGACCGGGGACAGCGCGGAAAGCCGTCGGTACGACAAGCCCTTGACATCCCGTTGCCGAGCGACTACGATCCGGAACGATGATGTGTTTGCTGCGAAGGTGCCCGCGAGCGCGGGTGAAACGGGAAGCCGGTGAGAGTCCGGCGCGACCCCCGTCACTGTAACTGGGGACGCCAACGAATCGATGCCACTGGGAATTGCCGGGAAGGCGCGTTGAGCGGTTGATCCAGGAGCCAGGAGACCGGCCTTTGCAGAACGTTCCAAGGGTCCTTCGGGGATGAAGGATGGGGCGCGCTTCTGCCTGGGGGCAAGATCGCGTCTCCCAGGCATGGGTCTCGACACGACGACCCCGCCTGAGTCGAGGCTTCCTCGAGTCGCAAACGACCACCGATCCGATCTCCGAATGGCTTGTCGTCTGAACCGTACACCCCAACTAAAGGGAGACGCCGAGTCATGTATCACCTCACACATGTCCTGGTTGATGTCCGTTCCACATCCGCCGTGCCGCACGGACTCTGTGGCAGGCCACTCCGGTGGGCAGGGGCAGCGCTGTTCGCCACCCTTCTTGCCGCCGGGTGCGGCTCCTCGAGCGAGCAGGGCGACGGCGACACGTCGCCGCCGGCGGAAACGCCCACCCCGCCCGCCGAAAGTCCCACACCGGCACCGAGCCCCACGCCCGTGCCCGACGAATCCCTGGAGATCATCGGAACCTACACCGACGACTGGGGAAGCACACACGATATCACGGGGGAAACCTGGACGATGACGATGGGCTCCGATGTCAGCCTGTTCCACATCACCCAGTGGTCCAACGATGACGATTTCCTCGTCGCCCAGAACGACTCGAGCAACGCCTGGAACCCCGACCTGTGGAGCCGCTTCGACTGGACCTGGGTCGATTCAAGCCTCTACTTCTGCCAGATCGCATACGCGGCAGAAGGGGAGGACGCCGCGCTCGTCGAGACGAGTGCAGACCGCGCCGACCTTGAGGCCGGGTGCGGGGGGTTCGGATGGTCCAGGCTCAACCCGGACTACGGCACCGCCCGGGTGCTCTGCGCACCCTCGAGCCAAGGTTCGAGCGACCCCTACGCGGACTGTGTGGAAAACTACTCCCCGGGGGGCTTCATGGAGGAGATGTACGGCTTCGACCGTTTTCCCGATGTCGTACTGGGGCCCCCGGAGGGCGGCGGGCTCGAGGAAGGGGGCACCGACGTCCTGTCCCTGGGCTGCGGCGGCTCAATCGTCCTTTTCTTCGATGATCCCATCGTAGTGGACGGACCCGGTCCGGATCTTGTCGTGTTCGAGAATCCGTTTCAGACCGGGGACACCACGTTCGCGGAGCCGGGCAGGGTATCGGTGAGCGAGGACGGGGAGACCTGGGTCACCTTTCCCTGCTCGCTCGATGGCAACGCCACTTGGCCCCCGGATGGCTGCGCCGGCGTCAATCCCGTCATCGCCGGCTCGAGCGACGATATCGACCCTCTCGACATGCAATCCGCGGGCGGTGACTCGTTCGACCTGGCCGATGTGGGCGTGCTCCGCGCGCGGTACGTCCGCATCGTCGACGCCAGCATCGCATACTATGGGAGCGACACCTGGTGCCTGGGCAGCACCGGCGGGTTCGACCTTGATGCGGTCGCCCTCCTGAATACCGAGTGAGAACCGGGACGACCCCGCCGGTGACACCGTGCCGCCCGTGCTGGTGCCGGATCACTGTTGCCAGGGTTGTGCGTTCCAGTCGATGCTCGAGTAGGTGTCGCAGTCCCCGCCTGCCAGTTCCGTTTCCCTTTCCGCGCACATCTCGTCCACGGCATCCGGCTCTCCGGCGCTGTCGGCCAGGATACGCATTTCCCACGCCCACGTGAGGCAGGCGTCGAGGTAGTCCTGGGCGTCCTCGTAGCCGGCGGCGGTCCAGTCCAACCCGGACGCATCGAGGCATTCGCCGAACAGGTCTCGAGCCTGCTCGCACATCGGGAGACAGGGATCGTCCCCTCGATCGCAGCCCACAGGGCCGAGGAGCAGGCACGACAGGGCCACCGGGAGGACCTTCCGTTCTGCACATTTTCCCATCGACAGCCTCTTCCAGGAGAGAGTGAATCGCTTCGTGGCAATCACCGGAGGTACCCGTTGTGGAGGTCGCGATTCAATACTTCACGTCTCCCTTGCCTGCTCCGGTCAGGTCTGATACACCCCGGTCGTTGTTCAGTAGAACGTGATGCTGTACGGTGGCATCGACAGCGAGACAGGTGCGCCGGAGGTGCGGTTCTCGCAACGATCGATGTCGTAGACGATGATCCCGCCTCCAGCACCGGGGTCCGCCGGGCCGGGCCGAGCAGCGATCCAGGCTTCTCCACGATCGTTCCCGGTCATCGATGCCAGGTACATGTCCGTCGTCTCCGCCGATCGAGAGACCCCGGTCTCGAGATCGAGACAGTGGATGGTGTACCTCCAGGCGGCATCCGAAGAGAGGAAGATCGCCTTGCCGTTCGCCGTGGCCGCGACTGGTCCGAGGTTGGCCTCGAGGCTTTCTTCGTCCACGAGGGTGTCGGACAGTTCACCGTTGGTGATGTCGAACAACCGGATCGCACCGTCGTAGGCCATGCCGTGGTTGCTGTCGAAGAACACGCCAGTGCGGATGATCAGCCGGTCATCGTGGTCGGGATAGGGGTGGACCGTCGGCGCGTTGCCCACCTCCCAGACCCGTTCCACTGCCCGGGAGGCACAGTCCACTTCGATCACCCGCCCCCCGGCCGGCATCCAGTCGTTCATCTGGTCGAACTGCTCGAGCGCCACGTAGAGTTTCTCCCCGATGCGCACCACGGTGGAGGCTTCCGGACTGCCGTCCCCGTCGTCGAAGGGTGAGAGGTCCACACTGCCGACCATCCAGGTCGACGACAGGTCGTACACCGGGAGGTAGTCCCTCGAATGGAGCGTAACGAACAACTCGCCGCCGCACACCAGGGCAACCTGCGGGTTAGCCCGGTCCCCGGCCGAGAACTCCGCGGCCGGCATCTCGAGCACACCCGGCTCGTAGATCCGAACGGTATCGAATCCGTATCGATTCAACACGAACAACCATCCGCCATCCGCCATCACCGCGGGATCGGACGACACGGTGGCGATTTCGTCGTCGGTGGCCCATGTCTCGAGGTCCACCGCGGCGAGCGCGCCGACGGAGTAGTCGGTCGCCACCGTGGCGACGACGGCGATTCCCTCGACGCGGTTCCGCAAGCTGGCTGGTGTATCGACAGCGGCATCGGGGGGCACCGCACCGCACGCCACAATCGCACCAGGCGCCGCCGCGCACGCGA
Source organism: Myxococcota bacterium (assembly GCA_024278455.1). Classification (GTDB taxonomy): domain Bacteria; phylum Myxococcota_A; class UBA796; order JAJRTE01; family JAJRTE01; genus JAJRTE01. The sequence goes on along the minus strand of JAJRTE010000087.1, from coordinate 2,572 downwards.
ACAGCGCGGCAGGGAAGGACAGGCTGCTGTTCGAGATTCTCGTCACGTTGACCCCACTCAGAAACGTGCCCGGACGGTGGCGGTTATCCACCGGCCGGGCAGAGGATAGCCCACGAAGTCCGTCACGGCCCGGACCACCAAGGCGGTGTCTGCATCGGTCAGGTTGTCTCTTGGTACGATTTCGACGATACGATCAAACACGTTGTCCACACTCAACGCGACCGACAGTCTGCCCGAACGCGGGCGCCAGTCCAGGTAGAGGTTGTGGATGGTCCGGGGGGCGGACCGTTCGATGTTCGGCGTGTCCCAGTAGTTTGCCGCGGCGAACTGGAACAGGTAGCCGAGTCGGAAGGTGGAGCGGACAAGGAGCGTGGTCCTGGCGAAGACGAGCCACGGCGGCGTCCTTGGCAGGGCCTTCCCGTACTGGTCGGGGATGTCGGACAAGTTGACCGCCCGTGTCCAGGTCGCCCCGGTGTCGAGGGTGACGACTTCGGCCACGGCGAGAGAGATGGTCGATTCGACGCCCTGTACCCTGGCGCGCCCCACGTTGACCGCGAGCATGGTTCTCTGCGAGTTCTGGATGAAGACGATAAGGTTTCTCGAGGCGTTCCAGAAGCCGGTCACGCTCGCGCTACCTGTCACGTGCATGCCTGCTGCTCCCTCCCACCTCGCGCCGGCGTCACCCTGCCACCCCTGTTCCGGCTCGAGGCGCGGGTTGCCGGTGATGTAGCCCCGGTCCCCGAACAGCTCGGTCGGGTCCGGGGGTCTCAGGTAGCGTCCGGCGTTGGCCTTGATCGCCAGCGATGGGTGCGGCCGGACGAGCAGGCCGAGGCGAGGGTTGATCCCCCACGCTATCGCCGGGGTGGGCGCCGTCTCGGCGTTGTCACCTCCCGATATCGCGGATCCCGCCTGCTCCCACAGGTCGCGATTGTCCAGCACCGGCACCTGGACCGCCGGAGACAGGAGGACCCGTCCATGCCGAACGCTGGCGACACTGCCGGCCGACAGGGTGATGGCATGGCGGACCATCGGTCCGTTCTCGAGTCCAGTGTCGAGGTCGATGGCGTTGAAGCCGTCCCGCCTGGCCTCCCCGGATAGTTCGAGAAGGAGCGGGGGGGCGAGCAGGCGCGATGCGTGGAGCCGCACCCCCAGGTTCGATGTGCGTGACAGCTCGGTACCGGCGCCGAGCCCCACTTCGTTTTCGGGATCCGAGAAAACATCCTGTCGCCACCGTCCCCACACCCGGCCTCGAGGCGTCCACGCGGTTTGGACCGGGGCGATATCGGCGACCCACAAGTTGGAGAGGGTTTCCAGCCTGGCGGACAGTGCCGGAGCCACCGCGTAGCCGGGCACGCCGGCTTCCCGCCACAGGATGCGATCCATCACGGTCAGTGTCGCCCGCCCGGCGTGGAGCCGCCACCGGACGTGGGCGTTGAACTGCACCTTGTCGTTGTTGACCCGCTTGCGGAGATGGTCGTCGAACAGCTCACTCTCGGTGCCGCTGTTGTCGAAGTAGCTGAAATCGCCTCGGGACGCGAAGGTGTCGAGCAGCACCAGCAGGTCCAGCGGCCGGGACCCCAGGAGCCCCGCCGTGGCAGCCCAACCGTGGATGCTTGCCGTGTGGTAGCTCCCCCCCGACAGGGCGACGGAGGCATTCTTGCCGCCAACGTCGCGGGTCACCAGGTTGACGACGCCGCCCATGGGGGTCGCGCCGAAGTCCAACGGCGCATTGCCACGGTAGATCTCCACGCGGGAGAACGCCTGCAACGGCAGTTCGGACAGGTTGACGATCGACACGCCGTCGGGGTTGAGCGGCACACCGTCCAGGTACACCTGCACCTGTTTCAGGGTGGAGCCGCGGATCGACACCGCGGAGAAGTCGCCCTGTCCGCCCAGGCGCTGCACCGTCGCCCCGGCCGCGTTTCCGACCACCTCTGCCACGTCGGACGTAGAGGACAGCCGGGCGTCGACCGGGACGACCGACAACGACGCGGACGTCTCTGTCGGATCCGGCCTGTCCGCATCCGCTTCCACGGTGACGGCGGGCTCGACGAACACAGGTTCGACGGAACCGGCGACGAGAAGCGTGACAACGATGGCAGTCGTCGACAGGAAAGGCAACGCGGCCTCCGCCGGGACACGCTCGAGCACGCACTGCGGAGGGCGCGTCCCATCCTTCCACCCCGAAGGATGCCTGGAACGTCTGCGAAGGCCGGTCTCCTGGCTCCCGGATCATCCGACCGGCGTGCCTTCCCGGAGTCGCCTCCAGTGGCTTCGATACGCCGGACGTTCCCGGTCACAGTGACGGGGGTCGCGCCGGAATCTCACCGGCTTCCCGTTTCACTCGCGATCACGAGCACCTTCGCAACGATGGGTACAGGGGGAGCGTACCTGGTCGCGCGTCTCGAGTCAAGCGTGGGCACGGCTGCAATCCATTCACGTCCCCCTTGTCAACCCCCGGGGCGCACGCTATCCTGGAGCCGGCGCCCTTCCGGCGTCCTCGAACGGCTCGAGGTGCCCCATGAAGATCCCCTACGGTCAGGCCGACTTCGCCGGCATTCGCCGAGAAGGC
>JAJRTE010000086.1 GCA_024278455.1 Myxococcota bacterium | reverse complement strand
GAATACTCCCCCTTCGGCAAGATCCTCGTCGCCGACGGCCCCCTCGCAGACGCCAATCCCATCCGCTTCTCCACCAAAGAGCAAGACGCGACCGGGCTGTACTACTACGGCATGCGTTATTACACGCCAGACACCGGACGCTGGCTGAATCGGGATCCGTTGGGTGACCAAGCATCAGTCGCTTCCCGAGTGATGCGTGAGATGCCAACAGTCGATCAAGGCCATCTGCGTGCCACGACCGTTGCCATTGAGGTATACGCATTCGTCAAGAATGCGCCGACTCACTTGCTCGATCCGCTGGGCAACGCAATCTGGGCGCCGCCACCATACCCAATGGTTGGTGGTACGACGTGGGTCCCGCCTCTGCCAGCTTCCGGGATTTCCACACCAAGCCCACCTTCAGTTGTCCCTGTTACCCTGTACGGACCGTGTTGTTGCACGAAGCCGCCGAAGGTTCGTGTTACTGCCACTTACTCGACGGGGACTCTCAAAGGCAAAGGCAATGTGAACGTCACAGTTCTTTCTGGCTGTGTTGAGTGGACGCATTGGCAGTGGCAAACCTGCACTTGGCAATTACATGGTCAACCTCTGGCTCGCCGTGGCATACTGCAAGCCTTCGACGTCGGTACTGGACGTGAAATTGATCAACGTGCCAAATGGACTGAACAGCGGAAGCTGGGGGCTCGGGCTTTCATGGAATACACCTGGGACCGTTGTGGTTGATGGTCCCTGATACGGACCCCTCGAGAGAACAGATGTGTACCGACCCACCGGAAACAGCGTTGCAGAGACCGAAGAGACGGCGAGTGCTGCTCCTGGTCGGCACTTGCCTCCTCGGCTTGCTCCTCCTTGTGGTCTGGGGGTTCGGGCGTCTGCCTTTTGCTGAAATCCGGGGATCATTCCAGAAAACAACAGCTCTTGCTTTGAAGAAGATCCATCTTGGGCTTCTCATGTTTGCAGGGGATGACCCCAACCATTGCCTTCCAACGGACCTCGGGGAACTCCACGACTCCGGCACGTATACGGCCACCAAGATCTGGATTATACCTGGCTCTGGAACCAAACAACCACAGACCGGCGACGACATTCGGAACGGGCTCACAGATTACGTCTTGCTCGTACCTGGACAGCCTTTGGATGCACTGTCCCCAGAATCCGCGCTGATGATCACGAACCCGCGGTTCGTGCCTGAAAAGGGAATCTCAGTTCTCCTCCGCAGCGGCGAGGTCCGTTGGTACGAACAGGTTCCCGCAGAGGTCAAACAGCAACTGCAGCACCTTCACGATCCCCAACCCAGTTCAGGGGGATAGCACGCTTGCTGCCAACGCCTCCTTTCGCGAGGCAATGTTCCCGAATGTCCACCTCGCCCTTCGGGTCCTGGCACCGCGGCCCATACGGCGGATCTTCCACTGCAGAGCAGCTACAGTTTGCATTGCAAGCTGTTCAGGACTAAGAGGATCAGCGCTCTGAAACGAGCTTCTTCCTAGTGACCACTTTGATGTTTCGGCACGGTATCGCCTCGGGCAAGCTCACGCTGGCCGCCTCGAGCAATGCCTTGCCGGAGTCGCGTGGTTCTGGGATCGTCTGCGCGGAGGCGCTTCCCACGATCACCTCTGTGGCGCACAGTTCGGCGAGATCTCTGAGTCCTTCCTCGACGGTCACCTCCTGGTCTCGCCAAAGACGCCGCAGCTCGAATGCCAGAAGATAGGCGAGCATGATGATGAACACGTGGGCGCGCGTCCTCCCCTCCTTGCGAACAAAGATGCCGCGCATTTCAAGCAGGACGGTTTTCATGGTTCTGAACGCCCATTCCACTTCGGTCAATTCCATGTAGCTGTCGTGGACTTCCTGCGCCTCGACTGCCAGCACATCGACCAGATCCGTCTCGATGGCGTAGCAGCCGTCCAACTTGCACACCTCCGCGATCGCGTCCTCATCGAACTCCAGCAGCACGGTTCGGCCACGATGGCGGACCTTGACGAAGCCGGCGAACTTGAGTTTCTCGACGAATGTCCGAAGGTCGCGCTTGGCAACGCTTGGCTGTGCTCTGGGATGCGCCTCGAGATAGTTGTTCTTCCGTTCGGCCATCGCCTCGATCGAAGCGCGCTTGTCGGCTCTTGTCTCGGCCAGTGCGCGTGCCCCGACCGCGTTGCGGCGCAGTATGTAGCGGATATCATCATCAATTACTTCGCAGACTGTTTCGTCAAACAGCTCCATCTGGAACACGCCGTCGGTCAGCAACTTCTCGATCTGGGGCTTGGAGATCGCCGAGACGTAGTGTAAGTCCTCGGGAAGCTCCTCTATCCGGGGGCCTTTGATCATTCCCCGGTCGCCGACGAAGACAACGTCTTGGCCGTCAAAACGCTCCTGCACCTTCTTCATTTGGTTGCCGAAGGTGGACAGGTCGTTCGTGTTGCCGGGGAACACCTCGATCGACACCGGCCGGCCCGTCGAGTCAGTGAGCAGTCCGATGACGATCTGCAACTTGCCCTTCTTGCCATCGCGGTTGTAGCCCCACGCGGCCAGCTCGTTCCGCGTGCCCTCCAGATAGCTGCCGGTGACATCGTACAGATACAGTCGCGGTGGCTCGTCGCCATAGCGATGGGCGAACAGTTTCTTCTCGACCGCTCCCTGGCGTTGCTCGAGCCAGTCCATGGCCGCATACAGGTCGTCCTCGTTGAAGGCGTCGAGATTGAGCAGATCGCAGACAGCGTGGCGCTGCGCGAGCCGGACGGCGGAAAGCCGCGAGCCCTGCTCCATGACGGCAGCGAAGACCAGCCAGAGCACCAGCTTCGCCTCCCGGCACCTGCCCAGCGCCTGAGTGATGCCAAGCCTTTTGGCCAGATGCTGGAGCAAGAAGAGCGCCCCGATCGATTGACCTTGCTTCGTGCTTACGTCCTCGGAAACGACCGTCAGCGCCTGCAGCTCGCCCTTGTGCTTGAGAGCGAGCTTGAGCGCTTCGATTTCCTCGTCGTCGCATTTCGACAGATTCGCGACCGTCTCGTGGAGAACCCGTCCCCCGGACCGAAACGAGTTGCGCATCAGAACCCGTCGGTAGGTTTTGCCATCACGCTCGTAGGTTTGATCATCAATAAACATTGTGGCTACATAATATACCTCTTTCCGGTATTTACAAGCAGGTCGGCAGTATTCTAGTCAAAACAGTAGTGACCACACAGTTTGCTGTGATGGACTCCTAATTGCCACAGAAAGAACATGTTCCAGAGAGTTTGTGCTCGAAGATCCGTCAGAAACAGCAGGAAAGGTGCCGAACACTGCTGGCCTGAGAGCTGACACATGTCAGGAGGTCAGGAGGCAGCATGACAGGGGGAAATGAAACTGAGAATGTGAGTACCCAACATCCCTTGCAAGCTGCTCCTCTCCGTTCCTCATGCTCCTACGCCATGTGCCCACGATGGACGCGCACTTGATCGCCGCCCGCGGTGGCGGCTGCGGGAACAAGTGGTGGAATAGCTTGCGGGACGCTACCTCCCCTTCCTGGTCGGCGGGCCGGGTCCGGGGTTGTGATGGGATCATGCGTGTTTTCCGTCAGCCGTGAGGAGCGGCCCCGGGCCGTCAGTCCCGCGGAAACAGGAAACCCCGGACGGCGGCGGCCGCCTGCCGGATTTCCTCGGGTCGGATGCTGATGCGGCCCACGGCCGCGGCCGTCCCGGCACAGAGCAGCAGCTTCAGGCCCACCGCCGGCCCGGTCCCCAGGCGGGTTCCCGCGGCCAGGCCGACGACCGTGGTCACGGTCGCCACCGCAAGACAGCCGAGGGGGGTGCGCCAGCGATAGGCGATGGCATAGCATCTCTGGCTGGCGCGAAGGTAGAGCACGGCGCCCACCGTGGCGCTGACAGCAGTCGCGGCCGCGGCGGAGACGATGTGGGGGAAGACCAGAAGCAGAGCGACATTCAAGACGCCGTTGAGCACGGCGGCCGTCAAATTGACCCACGCGATCGTCCGTGTTCTCCGCTCCAGGACCAACCCGGGAGCAAAGATGTAAAGCCGGGACACAATGACCGCAACCGCGAGGAAGGGAACGGCACCCCACGCCGCCGAATACTCCGGCCTGGCCACCACCCGCAGCAGTTCCGGTACAAACATGGCCAGCGTTGCGACCAACGGAATGCCCAACGCACAAAACAGGCGGAAGACACGGGCAATCGCATCGGGAGTCCCGGCCTCGCGGTAGCTCCGGAAGACGTGGGGAGTGAGAGCCCCCTGGAAGCCGATGATGGCAAAATGGACCACCATGGCCAGCCGGGAAGCCACCGCGTAGACCCCAACCTGATCCAGCGAGAGCACCGACCGGATCGCCAACCGATCGAAATACTCCAACAGGAAAATGGCCAGGCTGGACGGCACCAGGGGTAGCGAAAAGACGAGCATCTCCCGCAAAGCGGGTAGAGAAAAGCGGCCCGGGTGGACGTGTCGGCACAACATCCATGCCAGGACAGCCGCCGAACCACCCACCAGGGCCATGCTGCCCGGGATGGAGTACAGACGGATCGACGGGCGCAGGCATCCCAACCAGGTCAGGCCGAAAAAAAGACCCGCGTAGCCGACCGTGACGAGCGCATAGGTCCCGCTCTGCAGGTTCCAGCGCAACTGGGACTGCAGGTGGTAGAAGAGGCCTGCCGCCACCGCTCCCAACACGCCCACAACCAGCAGCGTACGCAAGTCCGTATCCCCGAACAAGAGCCGGGACCACAGCCCGGCGCCTCCCAGGGCCGCCAGCACGAAGATCCCGTAGACGCAGCATGAGAACCACAGCGCCGTGGACGCATAGCGCGCTTTTTCCTCCAGCGTTTTCGCGTCCGCGCAAAAGATGCCGGTGCTCTGCGATACTTCGAGGGGGATCACCAGGCGGACAAGCATGGCCAGGGCAAGGATCATTTCCACGGCCCCGAGTTCCCCCTCGCTCAGGTAGCGGGCCGCCACCAGGACCGTCGCGATGTTGGCCAGGCCCAGCAGGCCATTGCTGCCGGCGTATATGACCCCGTCACGGAGGATGTCGCGTGTCTTCACGTGTCACCTGTCTGGCCGTCGAGGGATCCTGTCTCGACGCGTTTCAATCCGTTGTGAAGCGGCCCCGACGCCCCACCCCGGACGGAGATGGGCCGGGGACAGGCTTCCTGTCGTCCGGGTGGCCGGGGGCAGCCATGGCTCCCGGGTGGCCGGGGGCTCCCGGGGTCATTTGTCCGCCCCGTCCGGCACCTCATCGGTCTTGACGGCAACCACCGTGATCCCTGCCTCCTGCACGTTCATCTGCTCGATGCGGAGGCCTGCTTCGGCGCAGAACGAGCGCACTTCGTCGGGGCTGTGCCGGTGGCAATTCCGGGGTCGGTACCAGTCGAAATTGATATGGTTGAGCTGGTCTTCGGTGTATTCCTCGTGGTGGTAGGCCTTGCAGACGTGCCAGTAGAAGAAGCGCTGGAGATCGATTTTTCCTTTGCGGATGCCGAGATAGGGGATGTGGTCGGGGACATCGAGCGTGACGCCCAGCTCGCCCAGGGCTTTTCCCAGGCGGGTGAGCGGCTTGAGCGCTTCCCAGGCTTCTTCCTCGCTCAGACCGCGGATGGCTTCGCGGATGTGGTCGTCGGTGAATTCGCTGATGGGTCCCTTTCTGCGGTAGACGTAGAACAGGAAGCGTCCGCCCTCGCGCAGTTTCCTGGCCAGATAGACGAGGGATCGCTCCGTGGAGTCCGTGTGGTGCAGCACCCCCTCGCTGAAGATCATGTCGAAAGATCCGTCGGAAATGAAATCCAGGTCGTCCAGGCTGCGCTGGAGAAAGTCGGCCGGGTACCCTTGCTCGGCAAAGCGGGAAGCGGCCACTTCGACGGCATCGGATATGTCCACGCCGAGGTAGTCGTGTTGGTGAAGGAGATCGCCGAAGAAGAGGAGAGCCGAATAGCCCGAACCGCATCCCGCGTCCAGAATCAGCTTACGGGCACCTCCTTCGTTCAGCCAAGCCGCCAGCCGGTCGGGATCGTCGGCGCAGTATCGTTGCAGGAGCCATTCGCGGGCCCGGCGGCGGATGGTCGGCGATTCGTAGGTGTCGCGGCGTTTCCATTTGTAGCTGAAGGCGGCGCTGGTTTGGCGCTGGTCCCGGGACGGGGCCTGTTGCACGCCCGGCAGTCCCCGTAGATTCAACCTGTCGAACGCAGACATGGTTTCTCCTCAGTGCTGGATTCCATCCGTTTCCTCGATGAAGGCAAGGAAGGCCGCCTCCAATTCGGGTTTGTCCTTCAGGCGCAGGGTCTCTCGGCCCGTGCGGGCGACCAGTTCACCCAGTCGCTTCCGGAGCAGGTCTTCCGGCATTCCGTAGCCGTGCAGGTAGCGGAGGCGGGCGGGATCGTAATACCAGGTTTCGGGGATCTCGTCCGTGCACAGCCGCAGGAAACGCTCGGCAACGACCCGCGAGCCCCAGTTCTCCGTGACGAAACGGTATGCGTTTTCCCCCAGGCGCCGCCGCTTCTCCGGGTCGGTGACCAAAGCGCGGATGGCATCCTTCAGTTCTTCCGGGGCGCAGAACAGGCTGGGGGGAATGAACTCGGCGGGCACGTCATCGTGAAGCCGGCGGGTGTAGTATCCGCCCACCACGGCGGCTTTGCCGCGAAAGGCCGCCTCCGTGGGGAACCCCGCCATGGGAGTGTCGGAGTAGACTTGGTCGATGACGAAATCGACTTCCTCGAGGGCCTCGAGGATCGCTTGGTTGGGCACTCCGCTCAACTCGCTCAACTCGAGATCGAGTCCCTCCTCCCGGAGTTCCTCGACCGCGCGCCGGATTTCCGCCGATCCCTTTGTTGCCGCATGGGAGGGACAGTGGAGCACGCGTGTGGGAGCGGAGTCCCGCCTCGCTTCGGCGCTGTGCCGGGTCTCCGGCGCGTCCGGGCTTCGGCAGGGAATGCCCAAGGCAAGGAACTGCACAAACGGCTTCTCGTGGAACTGGCCGGTCGCCGGGCTGTTCACCATCACGTCCACGTAGCGTTCCGCAAAGCGGATCAGGTGTTTTTGCAGCCAGCCGAGCAGCGCGGCCGTGCGCAGCACCCGCCGGCCGGGCCGGCGCATCAGTTTGCCGTTGAGATAGGGAGGACGGCTCTCCGTGCCGTGGAATACCCAGATCACCCGCTTGCCGAACAGCTTCAGAATCGGTAGGTCGAAGTAGAAAAGGAAGGGAAACATCGCCCGGAAAATGAAAACATCGTGCCTGCACAACGCCCAGAGAAACAGAGGAAGGCGCACCAACTCGCGCAGACCGACCCAGAGACAGAGCCAAAACAGCTTGGCATGCGGACGGGCCCAACTGGTCAACTCGAGCCGCAAGCCCGTGTCCTGAAGAAACCGGAGCAGCCGGTTCACCGGCTCCCGTTCACCATAGGCATATGCATGCGCGGTCAGGGTGACGAAACTGCACGAGCAGCCCAGCTCGCGCAGGCCCGAAACCAAGCGAGAATGGTAGCCGGCCACCTCCCACAAGCCGACGAAGATCCTGGGTTTTTCGTGCTGATTCGCTCGCATGTCTCGTGCGTTGTCTGCCTCGTGGCCGGCTTCCGAACAATCAGGAGATGGCGCGGCGGGGTCGTGCACCGGGGGTGCACCCGGAAGGCAACCGTCCGCGACACCGCTCTCAGATCGATGACCGTCCTTCCGCGCCGGTGTCGAACTCGAGCGAGATCCCGCCCTGCTGGTCGAACACGACAGCGCCCACCACCCGGGCGGGCACGCCGGCAACGATGGACAGGGCCGGGACGTCGTGGGTGACGACGGCGCCGGCGCCCACCACCGCGTGGTCACCGATCGTCACTCCTCGGGTGACCACTGCGTGTGTGCCGATGAAGCAGCAGTTGCCGATCGCCGTGCGCGAACGCTCGTAGTCCGCGGTTCCTCCGGACAGGGCCCACTTCACCGTGTCATGGGTCAGCAGTTGACACCCGGCGGCCAAGGAACAATTCTCCCCGATGGACAGTCCTCCGGAGCCGTCCAACAGGCAAAAGGGTCCGATCCAGCAGTTCGGGCCGATGGTCACATCGCCGATCACCGTGGCCGAGTTGTAGAGGGTGACGTTGTCCTCGCCGCGGGTCCAGTAGGCACCCCGTTCCCGCCAGTCGAAGAGATCTTCGTAGAAGGGATTGAGGCGGTTGTGCTCGTTTCGCGTTTCCGCGCGCAGTTCCCGGGCCAGGTCGACCAGGTCCCGGTGGATCTTTTTCAGCCGTTCTTCCATGGTTGCGCCCCCCGATTCAAGGCAGGAACTCGGCCAGCCACTTTTCGACGTTGATCAGCGACCAGATCAGCAAGCGCCGGTTCTTTTCTCCGCGCAGGTGCTCCTCGACCAACTCGAGGACGGCCCGGCGGTCCATGAATTCGTACAGGCGTGCGTCGCGGGCGAACAGTTTCCGCTTGACGTATTCGATGCTGTCGCCTTTGAACCAGGATGCGTCGGGAGCGGAGAATCCCTGCTTGGTGTTCTCGGTGATCTCGCGGGGAATGTATCGTTTCATGGCTCGTCGCAGGAGCAGTTTGCCGTCCCGGGTGCATTGGTAGTACTTTTCACGTTTCTGTCCGGATTCATTCTCGTTCATCCGGATCACCTCTTCCAGGTTCCGCAGTTTCAGGCGGATGGGCACCCGCATGGCGAAATCGACCAAGTCGTTGTCCAGGAAGGGAACCCGGCACTCCAGGCCGTGGGCCATGCTGAGCTTGTCTTCGACCACCAGCAGACCGTGCAAGAACGTCTTGGCCTCGAGATAAAGAGAATGGTTGACGTAGTCTTCCGGGGAGGTCAGGGAGGACGCCCGGTCGTGGAAGACCTGGCGAAAGATGTCGAGGGTCCACACGTCTTTCACATCGCTCCAGATCGGTGCGAACACGCGCTCGATCGTCCGGTTGGGGATCAGTCGCTGCCAGTAATCGTAATACTCGGTCACATAGGCCTCGAAGCTCTCGTTGCCGGCCACCCGGTAGTAGCGCCACGGATACCCCCCGAACAGCTCGTCGCCGCCCGTGCCGGCGAGCACGACCTTGACGAAGCGACTGGCCAGCTTGGCGGCGTAGAAGTTGGGGTAGCTCTGCCCGACGCGGGGCTCCTCCAGGTGATGCACGAGCTGGGGCATGCACCGTTCCATGTCCCCGGATTTGAGCACCATCTCGTAGTGTTCCGTCTTGAAGGTATAGGACATGAATTCGGCCTTCTCGCGCTCGTCGAAGGCGAGTTCGAGCCCGCTGGCGGAGCGCAGGTCGAATCCGCAGGTAAAGGTCTTGATGTAGGGCAGTTCGGTTGCCGCCACGGCGGTGATGGAGCCCGAATCCATGCCCCCGCTGAGATAGGACCCCAACTCGACGTCACTCACCAGTTGCCGCTTGACGGCCTGCCGGAACAGGCGGTCGAATTCTTCTATGTAGGCTTGGTCGGTCTCCCTCTCGGTCGGCTCGACGAAGTTGAAGTCCCAGTATTCCGTGGGGTTGAGCGCCGCGGCCGGTTGTCCCGCTTTCAGGAGGGCCGTGTGGGCTGCGGGGAACATGCGCACGTTCCGCCACAGGGTCCGGTCCGTAAACAGATTCTGGAAGGTGAAGTACTCCAGGAGCGCTTCCTTGTCGAGCGCGGGACGGT
>JAJRTE010000085.1 GCA_024278455.1 Myxococcota bacterium | reverse complement strand
GGTGCAAGGAGACCGAGAGAATCTTCCACGGTCGCTTCTCCAAGAAGCTGCCACAAGATCTGCAGCGCAAAGCGGCCAGAAAACTCAACATGATCCACGCCGCAACCCGGCTCGAGACCTTGCGCGTGCCCCCGGGCAACCGTCTGGAGGCCCTGACCGGCGACCGGGCCGGATAGCACAGCATCCGCATCAACGACCAATGGCGCATCTGTTTCGTATGGAGGAACGGACACGCGTACGACGTTGAGATCGCGGACTACCACTGAGAGGCCACATCATGGCAACGCGAGACTTCCCCCCCATCCACCCCGGCGAGGTTCTTCTGGAAGAGTTCCTGAAACCTCTGGGCATCAGCCAGTACCGTTTGGCCAAAGACATCGGGGTCACACCGCGTCGCATCAACGAAATCGTGCACGGCCGCCGTTCCATCACCGCGGACACCGCACTTCGTTTTGGGCGTTTTTTCGGCATGGAGGCCGAATTTTGGATGAATCTTCAGGCCCACTACGATATGGAGATGGCCCAAGAGGCCCTTGGAGATCGGCTGGAGCGCGAGGTGCGCCCGCTCACGCGGGCGGCATGACATGAGGGGCAGCGAGGGGGGAAATGGGGGAAAAAGGGACGTTGATGCGAGGTTGCGAACAGGTCATCTTCGGGACATTCTGTAGTCCATCCCGGACTTCTGGATCCAGTAGCGTCCTTCCCTGGCTCGATGCCGGCGGCACCTCAAGGCGGTTCCTCGTGATCCTCTTCGATACACACTGCGACCTCTCGGTCGTCAACTGTGCCCCACACGCTGCAGACCCAGGGCTCATCGTCCCCAGCGTCGGCATACCCGATCGCAAACTCCCTCTTGATGCCAGCCTCGGCGGAACGTCGTTCCCCCAGCGTGAAGGCCTCGCCCGTACTTTTGAAGACCCGAACGATGCCTCCGGAGGAACAGCCCGCCGCCGTCCTCTCATAGACATCGTCGTAGAAGGAATCGTCACCGGGATAGCGGTCGACCAGCAACCCGCCGGCATAGCGTTCCACAACCATCAGGTACTCGGAGGTGGGGCACGTTCGAAGCCGCGAGAGGACGTCTTGCCGTTCCACTTCCGCCTGCAGCCGATAGTAGTCGATAGCGATCTTCAGCCAGGGTTCCAGGAGTTCGCGGACTTCCGACTCGGCGAGTGCCGCAAGCCGGCCTGCGTGTTCCGCGCTATAAAAGCGGCGGGCTATGCGCAGGCGGGCTTGCGGGGACCCCGCCAGAAACCGATCAGCACGTGCAGTCGCAAGGTCCTCGCCTACGACTAGGCGCTCACGAAGCTGTTCCCAGTGATCGAGAAACGCAGTGACGACTACCTTCTTTACTTCCTCCGGGGAAACCTCGTCATTCCGGTCTTCATCCATGATTCCCTCGCCAAACCAGCTCTGCCAACGCCATCCTCAAGTGCTCTGCGTCAGGCCACCGGATCGCCTCACGTCTAACGAGGAGCGTCCATAGGTTCGCAAGACCTCCTTCTAGCCCCGGATCGCCTTGGTCGTGTGGTTTCGTCTTTCGGGGTGCCGACCGGCGCGTGGCAACGCCCCCCTCTGTTCCATCCTCCTCTTCGGTCTTGGAGGGGGATGGGTCGGCCAGGGAAGGGGACAGCGCGCAGGCTCGCGAACCACGCCCGGGCCAGCCCGGACTGTCGGTACTGGCCCGGGCGAAGTCGCCTAACAGGATGCCGAAAAACCCCGTCCGTGGGTTTTCGGCGACGGCCTCTCGGGGACGGCCCCGTGACTCGCCCCATCCATGGGGCTCGCCCGTTGGGCGTTTCTACGAAACGTCCGATTCCGCTTTCCTGCGGAATCGTCGAGGCATCACAAATCACTCGGTTTTTCAAGCCTCGTGATTTGGCGCCCCTTCCATGGGGCGTGGAGCAGGTTGCTTTTTCCGCAACCTGCTAAACCGGCAGGCCGTAATCCAGGGGTTCTTCCCGTTCGGCATCGGCCTGTTTGAATGGCTCCTTTTCTTCGTCGGTGGCCTCGACGATGCGCAGGCCGGGGGCCACGGCCTTGACCGTGCCGTTTTTCACCACCAGGTGCCGGTACCCGCCTTCCAGGTTGTAGTAGGCGCGCTCTTCGCGATCTTTGTCGGTCATCGCTGCTACCTCCGGTTCCCTCTGGTGGGTTGCGTGGGCCCGGCCGCACACCGTGGGATAGGGCCCACTCAAGCCTTCAGGATGCCCATGGCCTTGTCGTTGCCGGCATCGGTGATGTATGGGATGCCGGTTACCTTTTCGGTCTCGCGGTTTGCCGACATGAGGTCGTCGCGCGAGATGCTCGACAAGCTGAAGGATGGACGTGCCCGGTGCTGTGCAGCACCCGCGGGCGGCGGCGGGTACGACAAAGGGGTGTCTTTGACAAGTTGCCTCCGCCAGCTGCGAAACCGCCCCCCCGTGCGCGGGCACGGGGGGGCGGGGAGGGCGCTGCGGCCTTCCGGCGCCCCGGTCGGTCACTTGGTGAGGGGGACCACCACGTACAGGGTGCCGGGCCCGCGCCGGACCAGGAACAGCACGCTGTCGTTGCCCTTGGCCTCCTTGAGCGCCTCTTTGTAGTCCTCCAGGTCCTCGATCTCTTTCTGGTTCACCTCCAGGATCACGTCGCCCCGCCGGATACCGGCCTGGGCGGCCGAGCCACCGGGATCGACCCCGGACACCACCAGGCCCCGTTCCTCTGACAGGCCCAGGTGCTTGCGCAGTTCAGGGGTGATCTCCTGGACCGTGAGCCCGATGTCCTCTTCCACCGTGGCCTTGCCCGCGAGGCGTTCTTCCTCGAGTTCGCCGAGGGTCACCC
>JAJRTE010000084.1 GCA_024278455.1 Myxococcota bacterium | reverse complement strand
CGTGCGTGGCGTGCCGTTTCTCTACCTACTGTCTGCTTTCTCCTTCTCTTGCGTCGTAGTCGGTCTGGAGTGGAATCCGCTTCAGATAGGCTGTGACCCGCCTTCCAGGGCGTGATTCGGCATGGAATCTGGGGTAATCTTGTTTCAACGGCCTCGGTTCGCCGCGAAACTACTCAGGTTCTGGACAGCGCGGATGGCTCCGTCGCCAATAGCTGTTCCGCCCGCGAGAGATATGCTATCATGCTTGACCGTCAGCGAGGGGGGGTGCAGGGGAGGCGTGAATGAGGCGCGGGGTCGATGGCCCGGAAACCGGGCACGGAGAGGGTGGGACCGTATCACCGGAGCGTGTGGTCGAGGCGGCCTGCAAGGCTGTTCTGGCCAGCGGGAGTCCCGGCGGGGTCCTGCGTGAACTCCTGCCGGCGCGGGGAGACCTGGCCTTCGACGTGGCCATCCGGTTGACGGGCGACGCCCCGGCGCCGGTCCGGAGCGCGGCCACGGAGTTTCTCGGGCTCAGCGAGAACGAAGCGGTGGTGCAACGTCTTGTCGACCTGCTCGACGATCACGACACCCAGGTTCGGATTCACGCTCGAAATGCGCTCGTGGAGATCGGAAGCCAGGCCGTTGTCGACACGTTGTTGGACAGGCTCGAGGACCTGCGCAGCGATCCCGGTACGGCCCGGATCGAGGTGTTGGGGGCGCTCCTGGAGGGCCAGGGGCCGCTGTTCGTCGCGCGCCACCGCCTTCGCGTCCCGGAACTCGTCGGCGCGCTGTCCGGTTTCCTCGGCCACAGGGATCCCGCGGTGCGCGCGGAGGCTGCTCGAGCCGTCGGAAAGGCGGGCCCCTTGGCGGCTCCCGTCCTCCCACTGCTCGCCGAGGCACTCGCCGACAGCGATACCCGCGTGCGCGCGAATGTCATCGCCGCCCTGAGCGCCATGGATACGGAGGACGCCCGATTGCTGCTCGAGGAAATCGCCTTGCCCCGTATCGCCGACGACCTGAGATCACCTGACCCGGTGGAGCGGTCCGCTGCGGCGAGCGCGGCGTGCCACCTGGGCGCTCCGGCCCTGCCTGTCCTGGTCTCCGCTCTCAAGAATGCCGATGACGCGCTTCGTTTCGGGATCATGCTGTCTCTGCGCCGTCTCGAGGCCGCCGGGCACGGGGTGGTGCGAGCCTTGATCGCTTTTGTCCGCGACGAGGATCCACGCGTTCGCCGCAACATCATGTACACACTTCAGGATATCGCCACGCCGGAGGCCCTCGAAGTCGTGCGGATGACCCGGCTCGACGCCATGGAAGATCCGCTCGAGAGGGTCCTTCGCACCATGGAGACTTGGGCTCGAAGGGACGCGCCGGTCCGCAATGGACCGTATCGCTTGACCTACGGCGACTTCTCGAGAGCCGACGGAGAGCCCCTCCTGGAGCCCGCGGACATCGCTGCGGAGCGCTACGTGGAGGAGATCATGGTGCACTTCGGTGACCGGCTGGCGGAGCATGCCTGTTGGGAGGTCGTCCTGGAACAGGATGTCGATCTGGATGGCTTGTTGTTGCACCCCGTATCGATCACGGGCGTCGTGAGCGACCGGGAGGCCGGTCTGCGGACACCCATGGAGGTCGTGTTCGAGCGCGCCACGGGGGGCATGGTCCTGGTCATCGGCGGCGAATGAGGACGGCGCCTTGTCAGGCAACCCATCATCGTCAAGGTACTTTGTGAGACTGCCATCCTTGCTGTTTCCCTTGCTGCTTCTCGGTGCCGGCGCGCCGGCACGGGGCGGTGTCGAAGTTGCGGTGCCCGGCTCGGCCTCCGGCCCGGTGGAAATCTTGCCCCTCGGCGAGGTCGTTCCCGGCATGAAGGTGGTCGCCTACTCCGTGTTCCAGGGGACCGAGATCGAACCGGTCGCCGGGACCGTCCAGGGCGTGGCCCGCAACTACCTCGGCCCGGAGCGGCACATCATCATGGTCATGTTCGAAGGGGAGCGGATCCGGCATACCGGTATCGCCCACGGCATGAGCGGGAGCCCTGTGTTCGCCCGGGGACGCCTGGTCGGTGCCGTCTCCCTGGCGCTGGGGCCGTTTCAGAAGGATCCGCTTGCAGGCGTCACGCCGATTGAGTACATGGTCGCCGACACCGGTACTGGCGCCTTTGGCGTGCCGGAAGGGGGAAGGAGCACGAGCTTGTTCGCACCGGGAGCCTCCGGCGTGGCGGGACGGGCCGGTGGCACGTGGCCGGCGGGCACCGTGGCGGGGGGACGCGGCGGCAGCGTGGCGGGGGAGGCGGCCATGTTGAGACCGTTGTATGCCCCTCTCGCGACTTCCGGGCTGGATCTCGAGGTTCTCGCTTGGTTCACAACGCAACTGTCGTGGCCCGGTCCGGTGACGTTGCCACCTGCCGGAGCGCGCTCGCACCAGCACGAAGCTTCGCCTGCCGCCTCGACTTCGGGCACGGCCGTGGTTCGTTCCAGCGAGGCAGGGGACGCGCTGCAACCGGGCAGTCCCGTCAGTGCGGTCCTCATCTACGGAGACGCGACCCTGGCCGCCACCGGAACCGTGACCTGGCGAAACGGTGACGACATCCTGGCTTTCGGGCACCCCTTCATGCAGCGAGGCCCCCTGGCGATCCCGATGGCGACGGCGGAGATCGTGGCCACGGTCGCCGATCAGACCTATCCCTACAAGTTGGCCAACCCGGGCGCGCTCGTTGGAACGATCACTCGAGACCAGGTCACAGGGGTGGCGGGTCGCGTGGGACCGGTACCGGAGATGCTGCCGGTCCGGATCGTTGTCCGCCGGGGGCCCGGCAGGACCAGTGACTTCTCGTATCGGGTCGCGAACGTGCCCGAGCTGACCCCGACGCTCCTTCAGTTGCTTCTTGCCAATTCCCTGAGAAAACAATGGAACTACGCCGGGGAGAGCACCTACGTCGTGACGGCCCGCCTCCGGATGCAAGGTGGGCTCGAGGTGCCGGTCCGACAGGCCTACACGGTCACCTCTCGAGTGGCCGGGGGCGCATCGCTCCTCGATCTCGTCCGCGACGTGGCGGAACCGTTTTCGCTGCTGTACCGCAACCCCTTTCGCGACGCCCGGTTCGAGTCGGTCGATATCGAGATCGACGCCGGGGAAGACCTCAGGCTATATCGCATCGAAGGGCTTCATGCAGACCGCCTGCGCGTTCGGCCCGGTGCGGTCGTCACCGCGAGGATCGACCTGGTGGGGTACCGGGAGGGCAGAGTGCACAGGACCGTGGTCGTGTCGATCCCCGCGAGCCTCCGCGCGGGCAAGGTGCGGCTCCAGGTCGTGGACGCTCGAGCCGCCGAGCGCGCCGCGGCGCCGGGCGGCCGTGTTCCGCCGGACAGGGCGGAAAGCCTCGAGCAGCTTGTCGAGATCCTTACCCGTTCCCGGCGTGGCGATCGGTGCTATCTGCAGCTCCTCGCCCCGAGTCCCGGCGTCGTGGTACAGAATCGCAGGTTGACAGCGTTGCCGGAGTCGGTGAAGTCCGTTCTCGAGGCGAGCGTCTCCGACCCGGGTTCTCTCGACGAGGCCGTGGTCTGGGAAGAGGAGTTGGCGTTCGACGGCGTGGTCTCGGGCAGTCGCGACGTTGTGATATCGCTCTTACCACCCCTGTGACGGGAGGTTCGATTGATGCGTGAAGTGGCAACGCCAACAATGGCACACACGAGGAGCGTGGCGTGAAGGACTCGAGCGGGAGCACCCGCGCGCGGTGGAGATGGTGTGTCTTGGCGCTCGCTTTCGGTTGGTTCGCCGACCCGGCTGGCCTCGAGGCGGTGTCCACGCAGCAAGTGGTTCACCGGACCGCGGAGGACTTCGGCACGGGCAAGCTCGAGCAGGTGATGGTGAGCGACCAGGGGGTGTTGACCATTGCTCCCCGGATCGAGCAGGTCGTGCAGATCGACGACCCCATCATCTGGGATATCGCGGTCGAGCCTTCAGGGGATGTCATCCTTGCCACCGGCAGCGAAGGCCGCGTCTACCGCCTGCACCGTTCCACTCGAGAGGTGACGTTGATCGGCGATTTCGACGAGCAGCAGGTGACCGCGGTCGTCACGACAGCGGGGGGGGATCTGTATGCGGCCACGTCACCCGGGGGCAAGATCTACCGTTACGGAGCCGGTGGTTCCGGCGATACCGGGTGGGAGGTCGCCGCCCAGGTCGATGCGACCTATGTCTGGGATCTCGAGGCCACCAGCGGCGGCGATATCATCGTGGCCACCGGGGATCCGGGCGGTATCTTCCGCGCGAGCCCGGGCAAGGATCTCGAGCCTCTCCTCGAGACCGATGAGCTGCACATCCTCTCACTGGTCATGTCCGGGGACGACCTGTACGCAGGGTCCGCGAACGGCGGCTACGTGTACCACGTGCGTCTGAACGGGAGGAAGAAGGGGGTCGAGGTCCTGCTGGACGCGGCGGGCCAGGAGGCCCGGAGGCTGTCCATCGGACCCGGAGGGGTCCTCTGGGCCTTGACCTCGGGCGAATCCGATGGCCTGGGCGACGATGACCACGAACTATCGGGAGTCCTCCATCTTGTCGCCGACGATACCGGCGACAACGGGCCCGTGGCCGAGACGCACCTCTACCGCCTGGTACCCGGAAAGGCCCCGGAGGACATCTGGCAGGCCAAGGACACCACCGGCCACAGCCTCGGCATGTTGGGCGACCGGGCGATCGTCGGTATCGGGGAGGAGGGCAGGATCGTCGCTGTCGGCCCTGACCGGCGCCTGTTCCTGTTTACGGACCTCTCGGGAAAGCAGGTGACCGCGATGGCCGGGGAGGCCGGTACCCTGTGGGTGGCGGTGAGCAACCCGGCTTCCGTGTACCGGGTGGAAGAGGCCCTGGCGGACAGGGGGACCTACACCTCGCGGGTCATCGATACCGGACTCTACGCGACATGGGGGCGGCTCGAGGTGTTGCTCCAGGAGCCTTCCGGCGGGAAAGTGGAGGTGCAGACACGGTCCGGCAACACGGAGAAGCCCGACGGGACCTGGAGCCGGTGGGAGGCCGTGCACGAGAGGATCGCGAGTCCTCCGGCCCGCTACCTCCAGTACAGGCTGATCCTCGCGGGCCGGCGCGGACAGGGGCCGCAGATCCGGGAAGTCGATGCCTACCATTGTCCTGCCAACTCGAGGCCTGTCCTCGAGGAACTCCGCGTGCTCGACCCGGGAATCCGGCTTCAGCAGAAAGAGGATTTCCGGTCAGAGCCTGCTCCCAGGGGTATCAACGAGCCCGCGGAGCCGCCGCCCGAGCCCCAGGTGAAAAAAAGGGAAGACCCCCGGATCCAGGGTGTCGCCTGGAAAGCCAGCGACCCCGACGGGGACGATCTCGCCTTCGACGTCGCACTCCGGCCCGCCGGAACGCGGGCGTGGAAAGTCGTGGTAGAGGATGGACGGGAGACTTTCGCCAATTTCGACGCATCGGCCCTGCCCGACGGCTGGTACCAGGTCCGCGTGGTCGCGAAGGACAGCCCTTCCAATACGCCCGACCAGGTACTGTCCGACCAGCGTATCAGCGCCCCGTTCCCCGTGGACCACACGCCGCCGGCCCTGCGCACCCTCTCCGCCCGGACTCGAGGCGACCCGGTCGAGATCGAGGTGGAAGCCACGGACGACACCACCTACTTGCGAGCCGCACGTCATGCGCTGGACGGAGGAACGTTCCAGGCGATGTTTCCCGCCGACAGCGTGTTCGACAGCCGAAAGGAGCGGTTCAAAATCACCCTCCACGGGATCCAGGAGGGAGACCACGTGCTCGTCATCGCTGTCGAAGATGGTGTCGGAAACGTTGCCACCATCAACGTGCACATCCCGTGACACCGGGGTCGAGCACTTCGGTCCCGCCTGTCCGGGTAGGGGGATCGAGGAGCCGAAGGCGGTGCACCGCCGGACCGCACCGGGGTCGACATGACCTCGAGGCACGCGACCGCATGGAAGGAGGTTAAGGTGAGACGCGCGGCCGAGCCGTTCTTTCACCCGGCCGTCTGGATACTCCTCGCCCTGGCCCTGCTCGTGGCGCTGGGTCGATATCTCGAGCCGGCACGGGATCGCCGGCGCGCCATGCAGGCATTCGCGGAGCACCTGCGCCGTTCGGCGCCCCACGCGGCAGGCGGCCTGGACGGCGCCCAGGAGCAAATCGACGGTGTTGTGCTGAGTCCGGGCCAGGCCGTCGCCGCCAATACCCCGTTCGAAAGCTGGTACCTGGACGACACGACCGACCCCCTCCAATGCCAGTTCGATTTCGCTCCCGAAGGGCGGGCCAGGTTGGAGGTTCACGGCCGTGGGACCGAGTTGTCCAACGGTACCGAAATCCTGCTGTCCGCACAGGACCTCGCCTTCCTCGGGTGGGTCTCGTTCACCTACCGTATCAACCCCCATTTCCTGCTCGGCGTCATGGTGGCCGAATCGAACGGGAATTGTGCCGCCGTCTCTCATGCCGGTGCCCAGGGCTGCTTCCAGATCACCTACCGGCAAGGTGCCGGACAGCTCCGGAACAGTTTCCCGGATCGCGTGGCAAGTTGGTACTGGGCCGCCCGCAGCAACACCAGCGGCAGTGTCCGGTCGGGCAACGCCGACATGGGCTACTGGCCCGCCGACCTCTACATTCCCCCGGAAGTCTATTTCGGTTCGGACGCCGCTCGAGGCAGCCGCCAGTTGCGCATGACCGTCGATCCGGTCGCCACGCTGACCACATCCGATACGGTCGGCGATGTGGAGGTCAGTTCAGTCGCGAGCTTCTCCTTCGGCGTGGTGGGAGCCGGGCTCTATTTCCATTACCTGAATCACTACTTGTACAGTCATGTCGGCCAGGTGGGCGACATCGTCCGGGACCTGGTGTCCGAGCCGGGAGCCAAGGCCTGGTGGATGGCCGCGGCCTACAACCAGGGCGGGCCCCGAACCATGATCACCCTCGGGCGCTGGGGGGCCGATGAGATCTGGAGACACACCGCCACCGGGGTCATTGATTATGCCACGGCGGTCGCAGACTACTGCGAGCAGTTCCAGGCGGCGACCGCCACCTATGGCGGCAGGATGTCCTTCGGCGCATTCGCGGACTTCCTGGAACAGTTGCGGTGGACCTATTCCGAGGTCCCGGTCGACTGGAACCAGGTGCGCAACCAGGTCCGGCAACGCCATTTCTCCAGCCGGGAAACCATCGACCTCGAGGCCGACCTGCCGTCGATCTTTCGCACCATGGCGGCCGCGGACGCGCACCTGGTCGCCGAGGAGCCTGTGCTGGATCACCAGGTGACGTTCT
>JAJRTE010000083.1 GCA_024278455.1 Myxococcota bacterium | reverse complement strand
TCTCGGGCAGGTCAGTTCGCTGGTGGAGCCGTTCCGGTGGCCAGCCAGGAAGCTGTGGGAACTCCCGCCAGTCCGAGACCGGCCGCCGGACGATGGCATCGAACAAGTCGATTTCGACCGGGGTGCCGAGCTTGAGTTCCACGAGCCCCAGGAGGATTCCGAACACCACGCGGCGCGACCGCGGCCGTTGGAACAGGGCGTCGCATGCGGATACGAGCCGCTTCCCGGCCGCCGAACGGGGTCCGACATGGTACTCGAGCATGGACGGATCTCGTAGATTGGCGTGCGTGGCACCTCTAGATATCGGGCTGGTGGTAAGGACGTGTCTGCACGATGGACACGCGCCCATTGACCACGAGCCATTCGATGTCCTGGGGATAGGGAAGGAGCCCGCGCCGCTTGCCGAAATGCTGCTCGATCACGGCGGCGAAGAATATCAGTTGCCGCACCTCCCTGTCGGTCAGCAGTGCCCCGCCTCGTTCCGAAAGGGAGATCCGGAACACGTCGCCGGAAAACGGGTCGCCATAGATCTGCTCCGGAGCGCCCCTGCCGGTCTTGACGGTATTCTCGCCGAAGCCCGGATTGGCATTCAGGTAGAAGCGGTTGTTCCACTTGTCGGTGAGGATGTCCTTGGTGACGAGGACACCTGCCGCGAACGGGTGGACGGCCTCCTGCACGAGGATGCCGGGGTAGACGGCTCGGTGGCTGATGCCGGCGTCGTCCCTGGCCTCGTAGGCGCGGAAGTTCCACACGGACGCCCAGACCCGTTTGACGGCCTCGAGGATGGCAGCGTCGCCTTCCACATTGCCGACCGTGTCGTACAGGCCGGCCCCGTTGAAGTCCTCCAAGTCTTCGGCATTCGTGGAACTACGGATGAACAGCCTGCGGTCCGGGAAATCCGTGTGGACCTTGGCCAGGATCCGCCTCGCCCAGTTCGGCGGTATCTCCCCTGCCCGAATCATCTTCCGAAGCTCTGCCAGCGCCTGCTTGCGATACGCCGCGTCGTCGTGAAACCGAGGCTCGTCGAACAGACCGTTCATGCGCGCCTCGATGGCGGCGTTCGGCGGATGGTTCAGGAAGGCATGGTAGGCCGAGAACGGGATCGCAAACCCCGGCGGGACGTGCAGCTTGCCGAGGTAGACTCGAGCCAGCTTGCGCGGAGACAGTCGCGACGGGTTGCGCGGAAGCGGCCCGATGGCCCCCTCGAGCCACTCCCCCCGCATGGCGCTCAGGATCGGCTCGAGTTCGTCGAACCGGAGTTCCTGCGTGAGGAAGGCGACTTCGCCGAGGTTGGCCGCCTTGGCCCCCACGCTGACGACATCGCCGGCACGCAGCCGGGCAAGATCCACCAGCTCCGTGACCGTGATATCGGCTCGTGGAATCCGCAACGGTTTCCTCTCGGCCATGCGTTGGGCCTCCGCCAGGGTCACCTCCTCCTCCGTCGCCCGCCGGATGGACGGTGCGCCCTCCTTGGGCACCTCGAGACGGACCCAGGCATCCTCGAGCCCTTCGCGATAGACCAGGTTCTGCGCCTCGCGCCAGGTCACCGTCGGAATGTCCCAGGCACGCGCCCGCATGGCCACGTGCGAAAGCGGAGTCGTCGGTCGCGTGGTGATGATGCCCGCGACTCGAGTGATATCGTTCGGAATGACCCGCAGGAGGACGATATCGCTCCGGTTGAACACCATCTGCTCCACGGCCACCGGGTCTGTTTCGGTGATGACGCGCAGCTTGCCCACCGCGGGGGACCCGGCATGGATGACCTGGTAGAGCACCTGTCCGGACAGGGCGTCGTTCTCGAGGACGGCGACGCCCCGCTCCTTGAGCGTTTCGCTGTAGGACGCCTGTTCCAGGGAGTTGGGCTTGAACGTGAGCGCGCCCAGGGTGACGTGCTCCTGAAGCGTCGCCATCAACTCGGCGATGAGCCGTGGCGATGCCCGGTCCTCTTCGGCCAGCTCCACCACCCAGGTTCCTTCGGGAAGTCCGTCGTACCTTGCAAGCTGGGCGAAAATGAAGCGCCGGCTTTCTTCACGCCAGGTCTCGAGCTGGATGTTGCCCATCTCCTCGGCCGCGACCAGGTGGTTGCGCAGCAAGAACGCAATGTGCAACTCATAGATCGCACTGTTGAGGAAGTACACCTGGGCCACCCCCCCGGGACTGGATTCGGGCCGGCGGTCCACCACGATCTTGACGGCTCGAGCGCCGGGCACATCGAACGCGAAGGCGGCGAAATCCTGGACGCCGAGGTCGTACTTGAAGTCGTCCCGGAGGTCCACTCCTCGGGCGGACGATGGTGGCGGCGCCTCGCCCGGAGGCTGACCTTCGCCGGCCGAATCCGGGCTCGAGGCCCGCCCCACGGCGTTGAGCGATGCGACGGCCCCGAAGACGAGGCTCGTCGTGATGGCTGAGACTAGCAGGCTCGATCGCATGGAACTGCCTTACCAGGGGTTGCACCAGACGCGCATTTTGCACAGTATAGCGCAATCGTCACACCATCGGGACAGAAAATGGGGGCCGCACGGCTTCCTCGCCGCGACACGTCGAAACCGCATGACGAATGTCGTTGCGATTGCCGGAGCGGCCGACTACGTTGGAGATCCCCGAAACATGCGAGCGAGCGCCCCCTCTCGGAGGCCTTGGTATGGGTACCGGCCTACGGATCGAAAGGCTCGCTCCCCGTGCTGAAAGGTGCGCAATGTGCTGCTTTCCCAAACGCCTCGAGTTAACGATGCTGCTCCTTGTCGCGTCCTTCGCCTGGGCTTTCTCGGGATGTCCCGGCGACGACGACGATACGACCACCGCCACTCCTGCCGGCGACGACGATACGGTAGATACGCCGACGCCTATCCCCCCCGGGTCGCCGACCCCCGCTGTCTCCACACCGACCCCCGCTGTCTCCACACCAACCCCGGGCGTGACCTCGGAGGAGGTGGATGACTACACCCTGTGGCACTGTCGCGACCTCGAGCCCCTCGAAGCCGGCACTTGCAAGGTGACGCCGGGCGCGGGCGGGACCCTCGTCATGGGCACCATCCTCACGCCGGATGACGTGTACGCCGGCGGCCAGGTCGCCTTCGACACGGACGGGCGGATCCTCTGCGCCGGCTGCGATTGCTCCGACCGCATGGAAGGGGCCACGATCATCGAATGTCCGGATGCCGTGGTCTCCCCGGGCCTCATCAACACCCATGACCACATGAACTTCTGCCACGCGCCTCCCTACACCCAGACATCGGAGCGGTACGAGCAACGACACGATTGGCGCAAAGGCAAGAACGGCCACACCAAGATAAGCGTGGACGGTACGGCGAGCACCGAGGACAAGATGTGGGGCGAACTGCGGTTCGTCATGGGTGGCGCCACCTCCTCCATCAGTTCGGGGGGGATCACCGGGTTCGTGCGCAACCTCGACTCGGACAAGCAGGACGGCCTCGGCCAGATGCCCGCGGAATACGACACCTTCCCGCTCGGCGATTCCGACGGCTCGCAGCGCTCGAGCGGTTGCGACTACCCAGACATCACAACCGCGGAGGAGATCACTGCCTACGATGCCTACGTCCCCCACGTCTCCGAGGGGATCGACGACTTCGCCCACAACGAGTTCGAGTGCCTGAGTTCGTTCGACGACGGGGGCCAGGACTTGGTCCAGGACAACACCTCCTTCATCCACAGCGTCGCGCTCGCCCCCCCCGACTACGCCCTCATGGCCGTGGACGGCACTTCCCTCATCTGGTCGCCTCGAACCAACATCACGCTCTACGGGGACACGGCTCGAGTCACCACCGCGGCATTCCTCGACGTGACCATCGCCCTGGGCACCGACTGGATGCCCACCGGGTCGATGAACATGCTCCGCGAGCTGCACTGCGCGGACACGTTCAACTCCCTCTACCTGGACGGGTTCTTCTCCGACCGGGAGCTGTGGTTGATGACCACTCGAGATGCGGCCAAGACCGCCGCGATGGACGACGTGATCGGTGCGCTGGAATCCGGCCTCACCGCTGATATCACCGTGTTCGCCTCCGGGGGCAGGGCGCCGTTCCGGGCGGTGATCGATGCCCAACCCCAGGATGTCGCCCTCGTCCTGAAGGGCGGAAACGTGATGTACGGCGACGCCGGCGCGGTCGCGGCCCTGGCCGGAGAAGGCGCGTGCGACACCCTCGACGTCTGCGGCACGTCCAAGCAGCTCTGCACCATGGACGAGATCGACATGACGTTCGAGGAACTCCAGGCGGCGGTAGGGGACATCTACCCGGCCTGGTTCTGCGGCGAACCGGAAAACGAGCCGAGTTGCATCCCGGAACGCACCGAACCGGAGGCGTCGGTCAACGGTTCCAACCTCTACGACGGGTCGCTGACGGAAGACGACTACGACGGAGACGGTATCGCCGATGAGTCGGACAACTGCCCCACGATCTTCAATCCCATCCGGCCCATGGACGACGGCGTCCAGGGCGATTTCGACCTGGACGGCGAGGGTGACGCCTGCGACATCTGCCCGCTCGACCCCGGCACCACCGTCTGCTCTCCCTACGACCCGGACGACTACGACAGCGACGGGGTGGCCAACGACGCGGACGACTGTCCTCGAGTTCCCGACCCCGACCAGGTGGATACCGACGGCGACGGGATGGGCGATGCCTGTGACGAATGTCCGGACGCTGCCAATCCTCCCCCGTTGGGGTGCCCGGCATCCATCTACGACATCAAGCAAGGACTCGTGCCCACAGGACGTTCCGTGAGCATGACGAACGTCCTCGTCACCGGGAGCAATGCCGACGGGTACTTCCTCCAGGTCAAGGAAACCGACCCCGGCTACCAGGGGGAGGAATACTCGGGCATCTACGTCTACGCCCCGGACAACCTGTTGCAGGCCGGCGATCGCATCGACATCACCGCGGCCCTCGTCAACGACTACTACGGTCAGATCCAGTTGATCGACGCGGATATCGACATCGTATCGTCCCTCGAGGAGACGCCCCCGGAGCCCTTCGTGGTCGTAACAGACGTACTCGCCTCGGACGAAGACCTCCAGGAAGCCCTCGAGGCCGTCATCATTCGTGTCCCGGATGTCACCGTGACCGACGACGCGCCTCCCGCCTCGGAGTACGATCATGCGCCGACCAACGAGTTCGAAGTCGATGGATCACTGATCGTGGACGACTACCTGTACCTGGCTGACCCGTTCCCGGTGGAAGGGGAGGTGTTCAGCTCGATCTCCGGTATCCTCGTGCACCGCCACAATACCTACAAGCTCGAGCCACGCGGGCCGGAGGACCTGGTGAGCGGGGGAGCCATGCTGGTGGCGTTCGGGCCGGACGGGATGTTCGCCAGGGTCACGGATCCCACGGCAGCGGCCCCCACCATTCCCGAACCCGTGCAGGTGACCCTGTCGCGTCCTCTGGAGGTGGATGCGTTCGTGACGATCGCGTCTTCGGATTCGAGCGCACTCGTCGTTCCGGACGGCGGGGTCACCGTTCCCGCCGGCGCTGTTTCGGCCGATGTGCTCCTCGAGGCCAGCGTGGCGAACCAAGTGGTGACCTTGACCGCGACACTCGGCGATAGCACCCTGGTGCTGGATGTGCGCACCCTCGCTTCCGGCGCCCAACCCGGGCTCGACTCGTTCACTCCCACGGATGTCTCGGTCAGGCCCGACATGACGGTGACGTTCGAGATCGGTCTCGACATCCCGGCGCCCGCCGGCGGCGCCACGGTCGCGCTCGCCGCCGACCCGGCCGGCATGGTGGCGATCCCCGACAGTGTCGTCGTGGACGAGGACCAACTCGGCGCCTCGTTCGACCTGGTCGCCGGGAGCGAGGATGGGGAGGTGACCGTGACGGCGACCCTGGGCGGCAGTATGTTGACCGCGGTCGTGACCATCGATTCCGGCGTGACCAGCCACCTGGTCATCAACGAGGTGGACTACGATCAGCCCGGCACGGATGACCGTGAGTTCATCGAGATCTACAATGGCACCGGTGAGAGCGTGGATCTCGCCGACTACGCCGTCACGGCCTACAACGCTGGCAACAACGACGAGGAGTATGCTCGCTGGCCTCTTGCGGAAGCGGGAACACTGCCGGACGGGGGCTACCTGGTCCTGGCGTCGTCCGTGGTCGAGGTGGATCCCGGCGCCCTGGTCATTCGTTTCTCCGCCACGGATAACAACATCCAGAACGGAGCGCCGGATGGGTTGGCTCTCATCAACACGACCTCCGGCACGCTGGTGGACGCTCTTGCCTACGAGGGCGAGATGAAAGCAGTGGTCATCGACGGGGTGGGCACCGTCGATCTCACCGAGGGCTCCCCGCCGGAGGTGTACGACGACAAGAACGTCGAAGAGATGTCCCTCATCCGGTACCCGGACGGGGTGGATACCGACGACGCCGCGTCGGACTGGACCGGATCCACGGCCCCATCGCCCGGCTCCCCGAACGTCACCGGGTCGTGATCGAAGACCCGGGCGGGGGGGGAGTCTCCCTGGTGCCTCGAGCCGGCGTCTATACGAAGAGACCGCCATGCCGGAAGCCGTTCGCCACGAAATCAGGACCAGGCACGATGTCAACTTCGTGGTCATCGCCGGCGCGGGCACGGGCAAGACGACGCTGTTGGTCGACAAGCTCATGGCCCTGGTGCGGGACGGCCGGGCGGAACTATCGGAGATCGCGGCGATCACCTTTACCGAAAAGGCGGCCGCCGAGATCTCGGTGCGGGTCGTGGACGAGATCGAGAGGGCGCTCGCACAAGGGGATGACCCCGATGGGCGGTATTCTCGTGCGCGGGACCAGTTGGACGGCGCGGCCATCACGACCCTGCACGGGTTCGCGGCGCGGCTGATACGGGAACGCCCGGTCGACGCCGGGCTGCCTCCGGACCACGAAATCCTCGACGACGTCCGTACCCGGCTCATGTTCGAGGAGCTGTACGCTGCCTGGGAGACCGAGCAGATGTCCCGGGTGCGAGACACGTGGCGTCGCCTCGTGGTCCAGCGCGTCGATGCCAGGTTGCAGGAACTCGCCGAGGCCTTCGTCCAGAACCTGGACATCCTGCAAGACTACGCGATCAAGCCTCCTGAAGACGTGGAGCGCCTTGCCGACCGGTTGGAGACCGGGTTCGCCGGAGTCTGTGCGCGGCTCCGGGCACGGCTGCCAGAGGCGCGAGACGCGGGCGACAACGCGGCTGCCGTCGCGGCGCGTCTCCTCGAGGCGCTGCCAGCGTTCGACAAGGCGCGGCTACAGGACCCGTTTCGTGCCTTGCGGCTCCTGGATACCTTGCCGTTGAACCGGCGGAAAGTGGGAAAGAAAGCGGCGTGGGCGCACCCGGCGGCCCTCGAGGAGATCCAGAGCGCCGTGCTCGAGGCTGTCGAAGCGGTGGACGCCTACCGGGACCGGTGGCGCCACCTGCTCGCCCACGACGCCTGGACGGTCCTGCGCGGGTTCCTCGAGGTCTACCAGGCCGAGAAGTACCGGCAGGGCGTGGTGGAATTCCAGGACCTGCTCATCGCGGCCCGCAACATGCTCAAACACCGCAAGGACGCCCGGCGCCACTTCCAGGAGCGGTTCCGCGTCCTCCTCGTCGACGAGTTCCAGGACACCGACCCGCTCCAGGCCGAAATCCTGTTCTACCTCGCCGAAAACGGTGCGCGCGCCGACGATTGGCGTGACGTGGAACTGGTGCCGGGCAAGCTGTTCATCGTCGGCGACCCGAAGCAGTCCATCTACCGTTTCCGGCGTGCCGACGTGGAGGTGTTCGAGGAGGTTCGAGAGCGCATCGTCGCCCAGGGAGGGCTCGAGCGCACGCTCGTGCGCAACTTCCGGAGTCTCCCGGGGGTCGTCCATTTCGTCAATGCCTTCTTCGGGCAGTGTATCGCACGCCCGGACGACGGGGGCCGATACCAGCCGGACTACGACCAGATAGAGCCCTTCCGGAACGGCGACGGCGGGCCGCGGGTGGAGTTGCTTGTCCACGCGAAGGGGGACGGGGGGGAGGCCGCGGGGACCGGACCGGGGCGGGGACGGGGCAGAGGGACCCGCCGCAAGCCCGAAGGCTACCCCGCCGACACCGCTCGAGAACTCGAGGCCCGGATCCTCGCCGCAAGGCTCGAGCAGATGATCGGCCGCGAGCGCCTCATCCCCGAGGGAGGAGACAGGCGTGCGGTCCGCCCCGGGGATGTCGCCATCCTGTTCCGGGCCACTACCCACCTGGACGTGTACACCGGCGCGCTCCAGGACAGGGGGCTGCCGGTCCGGGTCGTCGGAAGCACGCGGTTCTACGCAGCCCAGGAAGTCGTCGACCTGGCGAACCTGCTCCGCGCCATCGCCTCCCCGCACGACACCCTCGCCCTTGCCAGCGCGCTCCGGTCTCCCGCGTTCGGTTTCGACGACGTGGCGATCACCCTGTTGGCAGGCAACGACCTCCTCGACTACCGCAAGGTCGGCGCCGTGGCCGAGCTTGCCAAGCGCGGCGTGGACCAACGGCTCCTCGAGAGGGTGGGAAGGGCCTACCGGACCCTTTGCGACCTGCACGAGATGAGAGACCGGGTGTCGATGCCGGCCATGGTGTCCGAAGCGTTGAACCGGACGGCCTTGCTCCCCACGGCCTATGCCTCCTTCGCCGGGGAGCAGAAGGTCCTCAACCTCGAGAAGGTCCGCAGTCTCGCCAGGACCTACGAGGCCGCGGGCATGCGCAGCTTGCAGCGGTTCGCCGACACGCTGCTCGGCGCCATCGTGGGCAAGCGCCAAGAGGAGGAGATGTCCGACACCGAGGCCGGTGACGACGTCATCCGGATCCTCACCATCCACAAGGCCAAGGGGCTCGAATGGCCGGTCGTGGTGCTGCCGGGGCTGATGTCGTCCCATGCGGGACCCGAGATCTTCCTCGTCCAGAGGGACGCCGGCGCGTTCGGGTTCCGGGTCGCCGAAGCACGGACGTCGAACTGGGATGCCCTCAAGGACCACGAGCGCCCGAGGGCAGACGCCGAGCGGGTCAGGCTGTTCTACGTGGCCATGACTCGAGCCCGGGACTACGTGATCCTGTCCGGCGTCCAGCAGAACAGGCAGGGCAAGGCGGCCATGCTGACCGCGCTCACCACGTTCATGGACACCCATGCCGGCGCCGGATGGCGCAAGCCGGGGGTGGTGTCCATCGCCGGCGTGTCCGACTCGCCCGGGAAGCGGAGGCTGGAGACGGTGCAGGTCCGCGTCGCCCCTGCCGGGGCCCTGCTCGGTGACACCCCGATGTCGCCGGCCAGGCGCGACCTGGTCAGCATCGTGGAGCGGGCCGATGAACCCGGGGTCGCCCGCCGCGTCCCGCAGGTCCTGGCCTCGAGGGAACGGGCGCGGCACCGGCACGAGGCCCTGGCCGCCGCGCCGTCGCCGCCTCGCCGGCTGCGTTACGCACCACCCGACTGCCTGGCGCGCCAGGCACTCCTGGTCGCCGCGCCTGGCGCACCCACGTCGCCTCGAGAACGGGTGCAACGGGCGGCGGCAGGCGTCTCCGGGGGGAGACGGCACGCGCCGGGCGGGCGAGACGCTGTCGTCGCCGCCGTGGCCCACTTCCTGGCATCACCGCTCGCGGACCGGGTGTCTCGAGCCCACCTGTGGGGGGTGGACGTGCCAGTGCTCTTCCAGCCGTTGCCCGGATTGTCGGTGGAAGCCCGCGCCGACCTCCTGTTCGAGCCGCGGGGCGCGCAGCTCGAGGCGTTGTGTTTCGCTCCCGACCGAGGCTCGATGGAGGGGGAATGGCTCGAAGCCCTGGTGGTGGGTCTGGCAACCATGCCGGAACCGAGGCCTCGATGCGTTGCCGTCCATGCGTTGGCCGAAGGGCACTGGGAGGAAATCGCGCTGAACGCCGCGCGCGTCGAGCGGGCTCGTTTGGCGATGGGGTGGAATGTGTGACCCCTCGTTCCTCCCCGATTCGGGCCCCCGTCACGTACGTTGCCTGCGGACAATGGAATGACGTTGCGAATCCAGCGGAGTTCGAGCCCGGAATCTAAACACAAAGAGTTGTACCGGCTCCTGATGGTCCCTGAACAAATCCTTGCCCCGGTGAAGAGTTGGTCGACCGACCCTCCCGAATGTGGTGACGTGAAAAGACCATCACCTGGCGAATGCAAAGGATTCATATTCCAACCCCGTCGAAGTTGGGCCAACAAGGCGATGCAAACGGACGGCCGCTTCGAGCACGGCGCTGCTGCCATGGTCAGGCGATTCGGGGACGCGCCATGCGCGCCCCGAACAGGCGAATGCAGCGGATTCCGGCTTCGGCGAGCCAGTTCGCCTGCGCCCGCAGCGCCGTTCGCTGCAAGAGTACCGCCTTGACAAGTCTTGGAATGCACGATCATCCCGCAGGGCTACTATTGCGATTCCGGGCGGTTCCGGGTGTCTCCCCAGAGAAGCGAAGTCAGAGGGATTCGCTCGAAACGACAGGCACCAAGT